>JAQWUC010000056.1 GCA_029242355.1 Paracoccaceae bacterium
GTAATTATTTTTGAATTAGGTATCATAAAATGACTTTTTCAATAGCTATCGTGGGAAGACCAAACGTTGGAAAGTCAACGCTTTTTAATCGACTTATTGGAAGAAAACTGGCCTTAGTAGATGATCAACCAGGCGTAACACGCGACTTAAGAGAAGGTGAAACCAAAGTAAGAAATGCCAAAGTAAAGATCATGGATACTGCAGGACTTGAGACGGCTTCAGAACATAGCTTGCAGTATAGGATGAGCGCCTTGTCAATTAGCGCAATTAAAGATGCTGATGCATGTTTGTTTGTTGTTGATGCTAGAGTTGGAATAACTGCGGCGGATCAGTCATACGCCGCCACTGTTAGAAAAACATCAAAGGAAGTTATATTAGTAGCCAACAAGGCTGAAGGACGCGCTGCCGAAAGTGGTATTTATGAATCGTTTTCTTTGGGTTTGGGAGAACCTGTTTCAATATCTGCAGAGCACGGAATTGGAATTGATGAATTAAAAGAAAAAATCGTGAAACTTTTTAAATTCTCTCAAAATCATGGCGTTTTTGGTTTTGACGATAATTCCATTTTGACTAGCGATGAAAAGTTGTATAAAACCATTCATAATCGAGACGCAGATTTTTCCTCCTCAAGCAATGAAGAGATTCAGATATCAATTATTGGTCGACCAAATTCTGGAAAGTCTACCTTAATAAATAAAATAGCTGGGAATAAACGTCTATTAACGGGCCCGGAAGCTGGCATTACTCGCGATGCTATTTCTTCTTCTATCAATTGGCGTGGACAACGTTTTCGTATTTTTGATACAGCTGGTATGAGAAAAAAAGCAAAAATTCAGAACAGATTAGAAAAATTATCAGTTTCTGATGGAATACGTGCAATAAGGTTCTCTGAGATTGTTGTGCTCTTGCTTGACGTTAACTCTCCGTTCGACACTCAAGATTTAAAAATAGCTGATTTGGCTGAAAGAGAAGGACGTTGCGTAGTTGTAGCTGTTAATAAATGGGATTTAGAAATATCTAAGAATAAGAAAATTTTAGAGCTTAGGAAGAAATTATGTAATTTATTACCGCAGTTACTTGGTGTTCCTTTGGTTACAATTTCAGGGTTGTCTGGCGTTGGTTTGCCAAATCTACATAAACAGGTTTTACTGGCTTATGAAGTATGGAATACGAGAATAACTACTTCTAGGTTAAATAATTGGTTAGCTGATAAGATAAGCTTACATCCTCCACCAAGTGTAAGGGGAAAGCGAATTCGAATGCGGTATATTACTCAAGTCAAGAGTCGACCTCCTAGTTTCGTTATTTTTACTTCGTTACCTGATAATGTTCCAGAAAGTTATAAAAGGTATTTAGTTAATGGATTAAGAAAAGATTTTGGGATTATGGGTGTCCCAATTAGATTAATGCTTCGAACCGGAAATAATCCATATGACGATAAAAGTAAAAAGCGTAGATTAATTTCATAAATTTGCCTCAGTAATTAATTTTTTGGCTTGAGATATACATGACGAAAGTCTTTGACGATCTTCTCCTGGATAGAATCTTGCTCGTAGACTAGTAGGCATTGGTTTGGGCTGGAACGAGATTACTTTGACCCCAATTCGTTTTGATTCTTCTTTATAAATTTTAATTATTTCTCGAGTTGCGGCTTTTGAAGCAGAATATGATGATAAGAATTTTCCTGAATTTGTATCGTCGACGAATACCGCTTTTTTAATTTTCGATATTTTAATGAGTGGATCAAGAATTTGAATGAGCTTAAGAGTAGCCCTTACGTTTATAGCTAACGAGTGTTCAAAATCTTTTAATGATACGGATACGACCGGTGACATTGGTGCTGAGATACTTGCACAGTGAATAAAAATATCAATTTTTCTCCATCTTTCAAATAGAACTTGACCTAATGAATTTAGCTCTTCATCATTTGTCAAATTCATTGGCACCATGGTAGACGTTCCGTTTGATTGACTTATTTCATCAGATAAGGATTCTAGTCCACCAAGAGTTCTTGCTATACCGATAACGTGCATATCTTTTTTAGCAAGGAGTTTTGCTACTTGGTATCCTAAACCTCTTGACGCGCCTGTTATTAATGCGATTTCCTTGTCAATTTTATTCACGTGCAATCCTAATAACTTTTTTTGATCTTTTAAACTTCGACCTCTGATAGATTATTTTTTGTTTAGTTTTTACTTATAAATATTTGATGTTTTTATTTTCATTAATTATTCGTGAGAATTTAATGGCTTAACGCATGTTTTCATTAAATTATCAAAGCGATCCATAATCCATTTAGGTCTAGTGTTAGGCAAGTGATCTTTGAGTTCTTCTTTAAGTTCAAAAATTATTTCAATGGTTTTGGAATTCTCTTCGATTTTCGATGATTCTGTGTCTTTAAAAATTAAATCATAACCAATCGTGAGAGCTATTATTATTAAGAGTCCTCGGATTGTCCCAAAGCACAAACCTAACAGTCTATCTAAACCGTTTAAGCTTGATTGATGAACGATGTTCGTAAGCATTGGAATTAAAAGCGATAAAAAAATGAGTGACAATATAAAACTGATTACGAATGATATGAGTATGGATAGCTGACAGCTGTCGATCAAAATCTCTTTTACTATTGGCACTTGATTAATTAGAGGATTCATGTGAGGTGCAAAAATAAATGCTAATAAAGCTGCTGCTATCCAACTAAAAATTGCTAAAAGCTCTCGAGATAACCCGCGAAAGTAGGCGAGAATTGCCGACATAAAGATCGTAAAAAGCGATATTGCGTCAATTAAATTTATATTTTCCATAACTTTTTCTTTTATTCAGATACTCTAGTATTACTCTTTATTAGATCAAAAATGGTTTTATATTCTTTTAATTCTATCCCGCTCTGTTTAACTATTTTTGAACCACTTGGTATTAAAATTGACTTAAAACCTAATTTTTTTGCTTCTTTTATTCTAGAATCTGGTTGATTAACCTGTCTTAAAGCGCCAGACAAACTTAGTTCTCCAAATATCACGGCATTAGTGGGCAATGTAATTTCATTTGAAGCCGATAAAAGTGCCGCGGCAACGGCTAAATCAGCTGCAGGCTCTAAAACACGCATTCCTCCTGCAACGTTTAAGTAAACATCTTTTCCAATAAAGCTTAGTCCACATCTGGCATCTAGTATAGCAATTACCATTGAAAGACGTGCACTATCCCATCCCACGACCGTTCTACGTGCAGTCCCAAGTGATGAAGGTGCGACGAGAGCTTGTATTTCAACCAATACGGGGCGAGTTCCTTCGATAGATGCAAATACAACTGAACCATTATTAATGGCATCACGTTCGGATAAGAAAAGTTCTGAGGGGTTGGTTACTTCTTTTAATCCTTTACTGGTCATTTCGAAGACTCCTATTTCGTCGGATGCTCCAAAACGATTTTTGATTGTTCGAAGTATTCGAAAATGGACTCCGCGTTCTCCTTCAAAATGTATTACAGTGTCGACCATGTGTTCGACTAATTTTGGTCCAGCAATCTGACCATCCTTGGTGACGTGACCAACAAAAATTATAGAAAAATCTTTTTTTTTCGCAAAATTCGTAAGGTCTAAAACACATGTTCTTACTTGAACCACTGAACCGGGACCACTTTCAATGTAATCTGCATAGATAGTTTGAATAGAGTCTACAATTAATAGATCGACTTTCTCTGCATCGAGAGTAGTGAGAATATCGCGAAGGTTCGTCTCAGATGCTATTTTAAGTGTAGATTTCTCTTTTCCTAAGCGACGAGCTCTCATTCTAATTTGAGCAGGGGCCTCTTCACCAGAAATGTAAATTACATTTGCGCCTTTGTCAGCGGCATCAGTAGCTACTTGAAGTAAAAGTGTTGATTTCCCTATGCCTGGATCTCCCGATAATAGAATGGCACTCCCTGGAACCAACCCGCCACCAAGAACTCGATCAAATTCGTTTATCTCTGTTTTGAGACGCTTTGGCTCATTTTCTAAACTTTCAAGATTAAGCAAATCTATTGTTTTTCCTCTCTTTCCTGAAAATAACTTTTTTATTTGACCTTTGCTAAAAGCGTCATCTTGCTTGATTGAACTCCAGGCGCCACATTCGGTGCATTGACCTGCCCATTTTGAATAATAAAAATTACAATTTTGGCATTTGAACTTAGATAAATTTTTTACCATTTTCATTCCTAAAAAATTAAACTAAAAGAGGCTTGTTTGTATTAAGTTGAATCAGGTGAGATAAATTCTTTTATGTTCGTGTTTGTACTTTTTTCAAATGCCTTTATCGGTCCATTCCATTCGATTCTTCCCTTATGGAGAAGCGCCACATCATCAGCGATCTTCCTAATAGAATTTAAATCGTGACTTATGGTTATAGCTGTTGAACCTAGTTCTTGAATAACTTCTCTTATTAAAGTGCTAATCGTGTTTGCCATAATGGGGTCTAATCCCGCAGTTGGCTCGTCAAAAAAAAGATTTTTCGGTTTTGTGGCTATTGCCCTCGCAATTCCAACTCGTTTTTGCATTCCCCCAGATAGTTCAGATGGATACAAGTCGAGACTACTCCTTGGCAATCCAACCAGATCTAATTTCTCAGCTGCAAGTTGACGCCTTTCTTTTGCTGAGTGCGATTTGGAGTACTTAAATTTAAACGAGATGTTCTCCCAGATGGGAAGGCTATCGAATAATGCGGCTCCTTGAAAGACAATACCAAAACTATTCATGAACTTTTGTTTGTGTTTACCTCTAAGCAATGATCCTTCATAAAATATTTCCCCGGAGTCAGGTTTTATCAAACCTACTATGCATTTTAAAAGGACTGATTTTCCTTGTCCGGAACCTCCAATGATTGCTAAGCTTTTACCATCATTGATTGAGATATCGATTCCTTCAAATATTTCATTAGTAATGAACCGTTTTGATAATCCCGTAGTTTGTAAAATTGGATTTATCATGGTTTAAATAACAATTCAGTTAGAAAATAATTAGAAGCTAATATTAAGATAGATGATGACACTACTGCGGCAGTTGTTGCGCGTCCTACTCCTTCAGCCCCCCTATTTGAAAAGAAACCATTATAGCAACCCATTACGCCAATTATGAATCCAAAAATAGTTGCTTTGATTAGGCTTGAAAGAAAGTCGTCAAATGTAAGGTACTCAATAGTATTTAGCAAATAGGAATTTGAATTGAAATTCAATCGCGTAACTCCGACGAATAGTCCTCCCATAACTCCAATAGTGTTGCCCACCAAAACCAATATCGGGAGCGATACTATTGAGGCAATTATTCTGGGAAAAACTAAATATTTTATTGGGTCAGTTGATAAAGTGGTAAGGGCATCTAGTTGTTCTGTAACTTTCATTGTCCCTATCTCTGCTGCCATTGCGGCGGAGACTCTTCCTGCAACCATTAAGCCACCTAATACGGGACCTAACTCTCTTATCATTCCGATAGCAACAATTGATGGAACAACACTTTCAGCATTAAAACGGCTTCCACCTTCAAAAATTTGTAAAGCTAGAGCTCCACCAGTAAAAAAAGCTGTTAAACCTACAACAGGTAACGATGTGTAACCAATTTTATATAGCTGCGTAGTGACTTCTTTGAGATAGAAAGGAGGAATAAAACCTGAAGTTAAAATTTTTGCAATGAACACTACTAGATTTCCAACTGAGAAAAAAAAGTTAAAAAAAAGTGTTCCAATTTGAAAAAACCACCTTAAAATCATATTTGAGTATACCCAATCAAAAATATTTTATGTCAATAATTATAAACTCTTTTGTATCGAGAGCCAAGGCTTGTTAAAATTTCGTAACCTATTGTTGCAGATTGTTCGGCTAAGTCATCAATCGTTTGAGACGGACCCAAAGCAGTTAGAAAACTCGGGTTCTCTCTTAAATTTGAAATATCTACAGTTATCAAGTCCATGGAAATTCTGCCTAGGATTGGACACATCACATCACCTCCGTAAAGTATTCCCGAATTTGATAATTGTCGTGATAAGCCATCAGCATAACCAGATCCAACTATAGCAATTTTTCGCTTCCTTTTAGAAATAAATGTATGGTTATAACCTACACCCTCATTAGCTTTAATATCTTTTATCTGTAATACAGGAAGACTAAGTGTTACAACTTTTTCGGGGTTTTTTAGTGGGTTTCCTCCAAAAAGACCTATACCGGGTCTGGTCATATCAAAATGATAGTTCTCTCCTAAAACTGTTCCACCTGTTGCCGCTAAGCTTTTGGGAATACTAGGAAAAAAAGAAGCTAAATTTGAAAATAACTTAAGTTGTTGCAAGTTCACAGGATCAGATTCATTATCTGCTGATGATAAATGACCTAAGATTAAATTTAAATCTATAGATTTGCAGAGATTTTTTGCTTTTAAAAGCTCAGATTGGTTTAAACCGAGCCTTTTCATTCCAACATCTATTTGTAAAGCTGCTTGTTTTCGATCTGTTTCTTGAGTGAAATTAGTGATTTGTTCAATGCTATTAAGTACTGGCATAATATTGAACTCACTGATTGCTTGATAATCAGTCAGGGAGTATCCGTTTAGATAATAAATTTTAGCGTTTTTTGGAAGAAGTGCACTTAGCTCTACTGCTTCATTAACAGTAGAAACAAAGAATGTTCTAACACCTTCATTAAAAAGAAATATTGCAATAGGCTCAACCCCTAATCCGTAGGCATTGGCTTTTAACACTGCAGAGGTTTCTACAGTTTCATCAGACAAGTTTTGTATCTGGTTCAAATTTTTTTTTATTGAACCTAAATTAATATTTAATGTCGCCAAGTTCATTGTATTATTTGTAATTACTGCTAGCTTGATAACTTTTTACTAAATTACCAAAGCGGGTAAATTGACTTTCAAACGATAGTTCTACCGAGCCTATCGGACCATGTCTTTGTTTCCCAATTATTAACTCAGCTTTTCCATGTAGTTGCGACATTTCGTCTTGCCATTTAAGCGTAGCTTCAATGTCATGGTCTCCCGGTTTTTCTCTTTCTTTATAATATTCAGCCCGATATACAAACATTACAATGTCAGCATCTTGTTCGATAGAGCCAGATTCTCTAAGATCGGATAATTGTGGTCGTTTGTCATCACGCGATTCAACTTGCCTAGACAGCTGTGATAAAGCAATTACGGGAATATCAAGTTCTTTAGCAATTGCTTTAAGTCCTTGGGTAATTTCGGAGATTTCGTTTACACGGTTATCTTTAAAAGAAGCCGGCCTAACTAATTGTAAATAATCAACTATCAAAACATCTAAGCCGTGCGTTCGTTTTAATCTTCTGGCTCGTGCTGTCAAGGTTGAAATTGGTAATGCAGCAGTGTCGTCAATGTAAAGAGTGCAACTTTCAAGTTGTTGAGCCGCCTCAACAAACCGTCGGAATTCATCTTCAGTCATTTCACCACGTCTGATTTGGTCGGATGGTACTTTCGATGCTTCAGAAAGTATCCGAGCTGCTAGTTGACTTGATGACATTTCTAAAGAAAAAAAACCTACAATTGTTCCTAACGGGGGTTTCTTTTTTTTTGAAATCTCGTCGGGAATTATATTCTTCTTTGCGATGTTAAACGCAATATTCGTTGCTAACGCTGTTTTCCCCATAGAAGGCCTTCCAGCAATTATTATTAAGTCTGAAGGATTTAAACCGCCTAGTTTTTTATCTAAGTCTATTAAACCTGTAGACAAACCTGAGAGATTTCCCTCCTGTTGGAAGGCTTTATTAGCTACATTTATAGCATCAACTGTAGCATTCACAAAAGGTTGAAAGCCGGTATCCTCTTTGCCTGAGCTCGATAAATTGTATAGAGTTTGTTCAGCTTCAACTATTTGGTCCTCTGCCGTTTGATCAACTGACATAGTAGTAGCTCTTTGAGAAATTTCGTTCGCTATGTTTAGAAGACTTCTTCTCAATGATAGATCACGTATTAAAACGGCAAATTCTTTTGCAGCAAAACTAGAAATTGATGCGCTTGCTAGTCTAACTAGATAACTTGAGCCCCCTAATTCTTTTAAGGCCGCATCATCCTGAAAAAAAGGTTTTATAGTAACTGGTGAAGCGAGTGCATTTTTTTGAACCTTCTTTGAAATGATTTCATAAATTCGGGCGTGTACTGGGTCAAAAAAGTGTTCTGCCTGAACCACCGCGTTTACGATGTCAAAAGCATCATTGTTTACAAGAAGTGTACCTAGAAGTGCTTGTTCCGCGTCGATATTGTGCGGGCTATAATCTAAATCATTTAGGTTATTATCATTTCCGTCTGCCATAGAATCTCCCATCTATACAATTATAGCAGATAAAAAGGTAATTCACAGGATGTAAATTGTATGAAAACTTAGTATCTTTTAGGCACTAGTTTCCTCTGTCGAGTTACTGCTCGCTTCGTCTGTATCATCTTCTTCATCGGTTACTCGGGCAGCACTACCTACGTCATCGAAAAGTTCAGCTATGTCAAACTCTGCTTCTGCGTCTGCCTCTAACTTGGCATCTTGTATTGTTTTACCAGATTTCTGAATCTCCGCTTCTTCAATTGATCGCGCGACATTAATTTCTATGTTCGCTGTAACTTCGGGATGAAGGTTTACAGCAAGTTGATGCAAACCCAAGTCTTTTATTGGTTTTACAAGAACAATTTGTTTCTTATTAACTAGCAAGCCCTTAGATTTCATGGCATCTTCAGCATCTCTGTTAGTTACTGATCCATACAACGAGCCAGAATCAGATGCAGATCGAATTATTACAAAACTAGATCCGTCTATCTTGTTCTTGATAGTCTCTGCTTCTTTCTTAGTTTCAAGATTTTGTGCTTCAAGGTTTTTTCTTTCAGACTCAAATTTTTTAATATTAGCTTCAGAAGCTCTTAGCGCCTTCTTCAGCGGAAGTAGGTAGTTTCTAGCGTAACCAGGTTTTACGTTAACAATGTCACCCATACCGCCTAATTTCGAAACGCGCTCTAAAAGTACTAATTGAACCATGTTTTTTCCTACTTTACTGCATATGGAAGAAGAGCTAGAAACCGAGCTCTTTTTATAGCTGTTGCCATTTCCCTTTGTTTTTTATTTGATACCGCGGTTATTCTGGATGGCACGATTTTCCCGCGCTCAGAAATATAGCGCTGTAATAGTTTAATATCCTTGTAATCGATTTTTTGCGCATCCGGTCCGGAAAATGGGCATGATTTACGTCTTCGAAAAAATGGTTTATTTTGCATTTATTTTCCCTAGTATTCTGGCCGAGGTTTTCTAGCTACTCGCTCTTCTCCTCTAGCCTTTGATATCATTACGGCTGAGGGTCCCTTTTCATGACTTCTTACTTTTATCGTCATTACTCTCATCACATCTTCGTGTAATCGCATTAGTCGTTCCATTTCTAGAATAGCTTCAGGAGCGCTATCAGTCCTTAACAGGACGTAATGACCTTTTCTGTTTTTATTGATTTTGTAGGCCATCGTTTTTAGGCCCCAATATTCGTGGTTAACGATTTTTCCACCATTATCGGTAAGCACTTTTGAGAAATGATCAATTAAACTTTCTGCTTGCGGAATGGAAAGATCTTGTCGAGAAATAAATACGTGCTCATATAGAGACATGAGAAAATCCTTAATTATGGAGCTTCAACAAACAGTCGTTATTTCTTCCTTGACTGAATTCGATAGGCTACCAACCTCTTTAAAGTAGGAAGAGCGCAGACTAATACATAGTTGTTCCTAAATTGCAAGTACGATTATTTAGTTCCACTATTATTTTTACTCTGTTCTTCAAGTAAGCTTAGAGTGCATTGAGATTTTGTTGTATTTGTCGAAAGAAAGAACTATTAAATCAACAAATTTGAATCAGTTAGAAAGAATAAAATGAAGAATGCTATGATTTTCCCTGGCCAAGGATCACAAAAAATAGGGATGGGAAAGGCGCTAGCAGATGACTTTCCAGCTGCTAAGCAAGTTTTTAAAGCTGTAGATGATGCTCTCGATATGAATCTTTCATCAATAATTTGGAATGGGCAACTTGATGAGTTAACGTTAACTGAAAATGCTCAACCTGCTTTGATGGCGAGCTCAATGGCTATATTAGCGGTTCTTGAAATTGAAGGTCTAAGTATTGATTTTTGTGATTTTGTAGCAGGACACTCGTTAGGAGAATATACAGCATTATGCGCAGCGAAATCGATATCGCTAAAAGACACAGCAAAATTGCTTCGACGCCGAGGGATCGCGATGCAGTCTTGCGTCGAACCAAGGGAAGGGGCGATGGCAGCCATATTAGGTTTAACGGCCTCTGAAATAAAAGATATTCTTGATAATTTTTCTGGGCAGGGAATATGTCAGATAGCTAATGACAATGATCCTAATCAAGTTGTAATTTCAGGACATCGATCCGATGTTGAACGAGTAATTGAATTAACGAAAGAAAAAGGAGCTCGCCGAGCATTGCCATTAAATGTTTCGGCGCCTTTTCATTGCAAAATAATGGCTCCTGCAGCGAGTGTGATGGAAGAAGCTTTATCTAATGTTAAAATTGCCGTACCAGCAGTGCCAGTAGTTATGAACACACGAGCGGAGGCAATTATTGATCCTGAGTTAATACGAACTTTGCTTGTTGACCAAATGATAGAAATGGTGCGGTGGCGTGAATGCATAACCTACATATACGATAAGGGTCCAACTATTTTTTACGAAGTGGGTTCTGGGAAGGTTTTGTCAGGTATGGTCAAGCGTATAGTTGGTGAGGCTAAGACTGTTAATATATCATCTTATAAGGATATTTTAACCACAATAGAAGGTTTAAACAATGGAAACATTAACTAATAAGCGAGTGTTGATAACTGGAGCTACCGGCGAGATTGGCACTGCAATTGCTAAAGAATTGCACAATAATGGTTGTGAAATCTTTCTTTCTGGAACTAGAAAGGAGGTTTTAAGTGAATTAGCAGACGAATTGGGTTTCAATACACACTTTGCTCCATCTGATTTGAAAAATATGACAAATGCTCAAGTTCTCATTAATAGTTGCGTAGAAAAAATGGGCGGCGTCGACATTTTAATCAATAATGCGGGAATTACACGAGATACATTATTCATGCGAATGTCAGATGAACAGTGGAGTGATGTTATAGAGATAAACCTTAGCTCATCTATGGCTCTAGCTCGCGGGGCAATAAGAAGTATGATGAAGAAAAAATGGGGAAGAATCATTAATATAACTTCAGTCGTTGGAGTTACTGGAAATCCTGGTCAGGCTAATTATGCAGCTTCTAAAGCTGGCTTGATAGGAATGTCAAAATCAATTGCAAAAGAGGTTGCCAGTCGCGGCATTACAGTCAACTGCATTGCTCCGGGGTTTATTTCCTCAGCAATGACCCGTAAACTTTCTGAAGAGCAGCAATCGCAAATCTTAACCAATATTCCTATGAATCGAATGGGAAATCCAAAGGATATTGCTTCAGCAGCTCTTTTTCTCTCTTCGCATTCTGCTAATTATCTTACTGGTCAGACACTTCATGTAAACGGTGGAATGGCGATGATTTAAAAAATTTATTTGAGCTATAATCGAGACTTAGGCAAGATAAGGATTGCGCGTAACAAAAATCATTTGTATAGGACAGTTCTGATTGAGTAAGCTAAAAGTTGATACAACCTAAATGAGAGGAATTTTTAATGAGCGATATTTCTGATAGAGTTAAGAAAATAGTTGTAGAGCATTTAAATGTAGAAGAAGAAAAAATTACAGATAGTGCCTCTTTCATTGATGATCTTGGTGCTGATAGCCTCGATACAGTTGAGTTGGTCATGGCCTTCGAAGAGGAGTTTGGAATTGAAATTCCTGATGACGCCGCTGAAAACATCCAAAGTTTTGGAGATGCTGTTAAGTTTATTAACGATAATTCGTAACTGGTTGCTCGTAATATTATAGTAATTTCAAGGAATTGAAAAATGACTTGCTTCATAGGTTTTATGAATAAACAAGAAAGATAATATGCGTAGAGTTGTAGTGACTGGTCTTGGGGCAGTGACCCCAATTGGATCAGATGCAGAGAGTACGTGGCGGGCACTGATCAATGGAAAATCGGGCGCAACGACCATTAGTAAATTTGATCCAGAAGCGTTTACGACTAATTACGCTTGTGAGATAAAATTTGGCTCTAGCTCAGAGGGTTTTTTTGATCCAGATCAGTGGATGGAAAAAAAGGAACAGCGAAAAGTTGACCCGTTCATTTTGTATGGAATGGCAGCTGCAAAACAAGCTGTAGTTGATTCGGGTTGGCTACCGGTTGATAAAGAGGCAAGAGATCGTACGGGAGTGATTATAGGTTCTGGGATAGGTGGTTTGGGTAACATTGCTGATACAGCTAATCTTCTTAAATCGCGAGGACCGCGTCGTGTCTCTCCTTTCTTTATTCCTGGTTCGTTAATTAATTTAGTGTCGGGACAGGTATCAATTGAGTATGGTTTTACTGGGCCTAATCATGCGATTTCAACTGCATGTGCTACAGGTGCGCACGCAATTGGTGATGCGACAAGGTTAATTATGTTTGATGATGCTGATGTAATGATTGCGGGGGGCGCAGAAAGTCCAATAACTGAAATAGGAATAGCAGGTTTTAACGCTTGTAAAGCTTTGTCGACAAAATATGCGGATGATCCTAAGTCAGCTTCTCGACCGTTTGATAAAAATAGAGATGGTTTTGTAATGGGCGAGGGAGCAGGCGTAGTTGTTCTAGAGGAGTTACAACATGCATTGGATCGAAATGCTAAGATTTATGCTGAAGTTCTTGGATATGGTTTAACTGGAGATGCTCATCATATTACGGCCCCGTCTTTAGATGGGGAAGGTGGTTTTAGGGCTATGAAAACAGCTTTAAAAAGAGCTAGGTTGCTTCCAAAAGATATAAACTATGTGAATGCTCACGGAACTTCTACTTTAGCCGATACCATAGAACTTTCTGCAGTGGAACGTTTATACAGTGAACCATCATTGGAACTAAAGATGTCGTCAACTAAGTCTTCAGTGGGACACTTGCTTGGGGCCGCTGGAGCTATCGAGGCTATTTTCTGTATATTAAGTCTTCGTGACCAAATTGTGCCAGCCACTTTAAATCTGGATGAGCCCGCCTGTGATACCTGGATTGATCTAGTTCCAAAAATGGCTCTAGACCATAAAGTAAACTATACTTTGTCTAACTCTTTTGGTTTTGGTGGCACGAATGCGGCTCTAGTAATGGGAAGACTTCAGAATTAATGCGATTGGTATACCTTTTTGCATTTATTGTAGGTACATCTTGGCTTCTTCTTGTGGGTTCTCTGCATCTTAAGGCGAGTATGGTATATTTACCAGAAAATATTGTAAAGTCGACTTTTCAAATAAATGAAAATGAGCCGCTTCAATCAATTTCAAAAAGGCTCAAGCAAAAAAAACTGATAATTAGTACTCGTATTTTTGAATATGGTGCTAGTTTAAAACAGTTAGATAAAAAGATCAAGTATGGAGAGTTTTATTTAACAAATTCGACTTCAATTAATGATATTTTAACAAAAATTACATCAAATGATTTTTTGACATATGATGTATACATAAAAGATTGTAGTACAAATTGGGAAATTGTTGAGCTTTTTAAGCAAAAGCATTTTTTAGTTGACGATTTATCAACCTTTTCCTTAGAGGAAGGAAGATTCGCGCCAGATACGTATAAAGTTGCCTTTAAAGTTCGTGGAAGTAGCCTTCTAAATGTAATGCGAGAAAGGCAAGATGAAATCTTACAAAAAGAATGGAATACAAGAAAAACAGGACTTCCACTTCATAATCAATATGAACTCCTTATATTAGCATCAATAATAGAGAAAGAAGCTTCTAGTATTTCTGAAATGCCTAAAGTCGCCTCTGTGTTCGTAAATCGTTTAAGGATGGGAATGAGGCTTCAATCTGATCCGACAGTAATCTACGGATTGGATCTAGGGAATATAGTAGAGCGGGAATCGATTAAAAAAAGCGATTTAAAAAAGTTAAGTGCTCATAATACTTATTTAATTTCTGGTTTACCAAGTTCACCGATTTGCAACCCAAGTAAAAATGCAATTCAAGCTGCTGCGAATCCTGATACCTCTCAGTTTTTCTATTTTGTAATGAGTGATACTGGGCAACATGTTTTCGCTAAAACTTTTGATGAACACAAAAATAATGTTTTAAAATGGCGAAATTTTAAGGAATAAAATTGACAATAAGTAGAATGTTTTTTTTGAAATCTGAGTTAAACTCTGTTAAAATTGCGCACGGTTTTTAAAACAAATTATAGGATTTTGAAATTGGGTCATTCTGAAAAATTAAATGTTTCTTTATTTAATCCCGTGTGGCAAACAATCTGTGCTGAAGCAGAGACAGTGATGGCGCAGCAAAGAGAAATGACTAGTGTGATTTATTCGTCAATTCTTACGCATGAAAATTTGCAATCAGTTCTTTCATATCGTCTTGCCCAAAAGTTAAGTACTGCTGATATGAGTGAAGCTGTTTTAAACAAAATAATATTAAATGCTTATGAAACTGACTCCACGTTAGTTGAGAATGCTTATTATGATATAATCGCTGTGAAAGACCGTGACCCAGCATGTCATCGATTTCTTCAACCGCTATTATATTACAAAGGGTTTCTTGCTTTACAAGCTTATAGGGTCGAAAATTATCTCATCGCTAATAGTCATTGTGATCTTTCATATTTTCTGCAGATGAGGTCTTCGGAAGTTTTTGGTGTAGACATACATCCAAAAGCTACCATTGGCAAAGGCATCATGATTGATCACGCGCACTCCATAGTTATTGGCGAGACAGCAATTGTTGGCGACAATGTATCTATGCTTCATTCTGTGACCCTCGGAGGTACCGGAAAAGACAAAGGAGATCGTCATCCAAAAATTGGAGATGGTGTTTTATTGGGAGCTGGTGCTTCTGTTCTTGGGAATATTACTGTTGGTCGTTGCAGTAAGATTGCATCTGGTTCTGTAGTTTTAACAAACGTTCCTGAATTTAAGACTGTAGCTGGCGTTCCTGCCCAGGTTGTTGGAGATTCTGGTTGTGATCAGCCTTCAAGTTTAATGGACCAAAACATTAAATAAATTCGCAAGAGTTTAGATTAGTAGTTTGAGTGGCTCTGAAAGATATTCGACTATGGAATTAATGAACAATGCTCCGACGGCACCGTCAATCACGCGATGATCAGCTGACAAGGTAACTGACATTACTTGCCCAACAGATATTTCTCCTAATCTATTAATGACGGGTTTTTTTATCGCTGATCCCACCGCTAAAATTGAAGCTTGAGGTGGGTTAATGACAGCATCAAAGTTTTCTACTCCCATCATTCCTAAATTGGATATGGAAAAACTTCCCCCTGTATATTGCTCTGGAAGCAATTTCTTTTCTTTTGCTTTTCGAGCTTTTTCTTTCATTTCCGAACTAATTTCTCGCAAACTCTTTTTTTCTGCATCCCGAATTACTGGTGTTATTAAACCATCGTCAATAGCTACAGCCACTGATACATCTGAACTTTTAAGCTGAACTATATTTTCATTAGCCCAAATAGCATTACATTTGGGATTATCTTGTAAACTTTTGGCAGAAGCCTTAATTATGAAGTCATTTATGGATAATTTCATTTTTTTGTTTTCGAAAGTATCATTCAACTCAGCCCGTAAGTTCAGTAATTTATCAATTTGAATGGACCGTCGTAGATAGAAATGTGGTATTGATCTTTTTGCTTCACTTAGTCTTTCAGCGACTATTTTTCGCATACCGTTCGTTGGAATTAACTCATACTGACGATCACTAAAAATGTTCAGAATAGATTCTAAATTCTTTTCGTTGGAAGTAATAAAACTTTTTATTTCTGCATTGCCAGTTCTTTCAGTAACAAAATAGCTCTCATGAAGTTCGTTTTTAGAATTTATTAAACTCATTATGTCTTTTTTTATTATTCTTCCGTGGGGTCCAGATCCGATTATATTGTTAATGTTAATATCGTTGTAAGATGCTATTTTTTTTGCAACTGGAGAAATTTTTATTCGGTTTTTGGTGTTGGACTTGTTTGATCCTAAATCGTTACTTTTGGGTGTTGGGATTTGTTTTGGTTTACTTAGGTTATTCTTTGTTGTTTCTATTTCTATAGGTTCAGCAATTTTCGGTATAGAGACTATTTCGTTATCTTCTACAGTAATCTCGGCAATCGTTGCATTTACTGCTATGTCCTTGGTGCCCTCTGGGACAATAATTTTAGTTATTTGGCCATCTTCAACTGATTCAAGTTCCATTGTTGCTTTATCTGTTTCTATGTCAGCTAACAGTTCTCCAGCAGATATCGTATCACCCTCTTTGACATGCCATTTAACAAGGTTTCCAGCCTCCATAGTAGGCGATAGTGCTGGCATTAAAATATTTATTGGCATTTCTATAACCTCTTAAATTTATAAAATTTGTTTTGCTCTTTCAACAATCTCAGAAGGGCTGATCAATGCCTCTTTTTCTAAATTTGCGGCGTATGGCATGGGAACATCTTTTCCCGAGCAGTTAAGAACGGGAGCATCTAGGTAATCAAATGCAAACTCCATTAACAAAGAAGAAATATAGTTTCCTATCGAGCATACAGGAAATCCCTCTTCAACTGTAATACATCGATTTGTTTTCTTTACTGAGTTAATAATAATTTCCTTGTCGATCGGCCTTAATGATCTTAGATCGATTATTTCAATTGAGAACCCTTCGGTCTGTAAAATTTCAGCTGCGACTAGACAGTGTTTAATACCTATTCCAAAACTTACAAAGGTTAAATCTGACCCAGATTGTACTATTTTCGCTTTTCCTATTGGTATTAATGTATTTGTGCTTTTGGTTACCTTTGAGACATCTCCGTATAATAACTCATTTTCAAGAAAAACGACTGGGTTTGGGTCGCGAATTGCTGATTTTAACAAGCCTTTTGCATCAGAAGCTGAATATGGGTGTACGACTTTCAGGCCAGGAATTGAGGCGAACCATGCTGATAAATCCTGGCTATGCTGTGCAGCCACCCTCGCAGCAGCTCCGTTCGGTCCTCGGAAGACAATTGGACATCCCATTTGCCCTCCTGACATATAAAGGGTTTTTGCAGCTGAATTGACAATTTGATCCATTGCTTGCATTGCAAAATTAAAGGTCATGAATTCAACTATCGGTTTTAATCCGGTGAATGCAGCACCTATTCCCACGCCAGTAAAACCATGTTCTGTGATTGGAGTATCGATAATACGATCGTTCCCAAATTCATCAACCAAACCTTGGCTTACTTTGTACGCACCTTGATAGTCCGCAACTTCTTCTCCCATCAGAAAAACTTCACTATCTGATCTCATTTCTTCTGCCATTGCATCGCGAATAGCTTCTCGCACAGATTGCTTTATAGTGTTAGAATTAGGATCTTCGATCATTTCTTTTTGTTTCTCGACTGTACTTGAACCTAGCTTTGCTTGCTTGCTCATAGTTACCGCATGATTTTCTTTATCTTCGGGTAAAGGTGTTTGAAAATGAACATCGTCTTCATTTTTAAGTGGAACATCCAAGGTTGTTTTATGGTTTTTCTCGTCGTTAAGCTGTACGATCGCAATCGGGGTATTTATTTTAATATTTTGAGTTCCGTCTTCCACTAAAAGTTTCTTTATAAGACCGTCTTCAACTGCCTCAAATTCCATTACAGCTTTATCTGTTTCAATTTCAGCAATAATATCGCCTGATTTGACTGCATCACCCTCTTTCACTAACCACTTAGAAAGGTTTCCTTCTTCCATTGTTGGTGAAAGTGCTGGCATTAATATTTCTATCGGCATTGTTTCTCACTTATATTTCAGATGAATGTTAAAAATGGCTTTAGTTATAAATATCTGTCCAAAGTTCACTTGTTGGCGGTTCATCACTATTAATAGCAAAGTCGGCAGCTTCAGATATTTCTGCTTTTACGGCTCGATCGATTAATTTTAAGTCATCTTCAGTTTTTTTAAATCGTTTTACTAAGATACTTCGCAAATTATCGATTGGATCGCGTTCAGCTCGCATTTTTTGAACTTCGTCTCTTGTGCGGTATTTGGCTGGGTCTGACATTGAATGTCCTCTATAGCGGTAAGTGTTCATTTCTAATATGAATGGTCCCTTACCAGTTCGGCAGTGTTTGGTTGCGATTAGACCTGCCGCTCTTACCTTCAAAACGTCCATTCCATCTACTGCTTGGCCTGGAATTCCAAAAGCAGCTCCTCTTGTATAAAGGGCAGGGGTGGAGGAAGCCCTTTTAAGAGAAGTTCCCATAGCATATTGATTGTTTTCGATAACAAAAATGACTGGAAGCTTCCATAGAGAAGCCATATTAAACGTTTCGTAGACTTGACCTTGGTTAGCAGCTCCATCACCAAAGTAAGTAAAGGACAGTAATTTATTTTTTCGATATCTATTGGCAAAAGCAAGTCCTCCGCCTATTGGAACTTGGGCTCCCACAATACCATGTCCACCAAAAAAATTCTTTTCTTTAGAGAACATGTGCATTGAACCACCTTTTCCTTTTGAATAACCGTTATGCTTTCCCGTGAGTTCAGACATAACATTTTTTGGCTCCATGCCACACGCAATCATATGACCATGATCCCGATAGGATGTTATCCGTTGATCTCCTTTCTTCGCAACAGATTCCAATCCAACTACGACTGCTTCCTGACCAATATATAAGTGGCAAAACCCACCAATATGCCCCATTCCATAAAGCTGTCCCGCTTTTTCTTCAAATCGTCTTATTAAAAGCATTTGTTTGTAATAATTAGTTAGAGTTATCTCAGACAAATCTTTTTTAGTTTTTTTAACTGTCATATTGCCCCAATATAGTTTAATATTAAACTATATTATAGTACCTTAAATTTAGTTATAAATAAAGTTTATTTTAATTAAAATTGATTATAATCTCGTTTGGTCTCATTAAACCTAAGAATTTACGCGCTTGTTGATCTAATAAATCTAAATCAAGGTACTCATCTGATAACCTGATCACTTTTCTATTCAAGTTCGAATTTTTAGATTTAATTTGATCCAATTGTTTTAATAATACAATTTCTTGAGCTTGGAACCGAAATTTATTAAAGAGCCCGTATTGACCATTTAAAGCTGAATAACTGAAATACATGGTCAGTATTGATGTCAAAATAACTGTTAAAAAATAATCAATTTTCATAAAAATATCCGCTTAATCTATGTTTAATAGTTGCACAAGTGATTCGAAAAGGGAATCCCCTTTTTTATTAAAAATGAATCGAAATTATATAACGGTGATAAAATCTAGAATTTCTTGTTAAGTTGGTTATTGTTTTCTAAGGCTAATAGACCTGGAAGCTTGTTACCTTCCATCCATTCTAAAAATGCACCCCCTGCATTTAATACATAACTAAATCTGTCTGCTACTAGAGCATTGTTTAACGCAGCCACTGTATCTCCTCCACCCGCTATGCTTGAAAGTTGATTAGTTTTTGTTAAGTCTGCGACAATTTTGGCGACTTTTTCTGTGGCGGTATTAAATGGTGGAATCTCAAAAGCGCCTAATGGTCCGTTCCAAATCAAAGTTTTAGTATTTGTTAAAATTTTGTGTATGTTTGCGACAGTCTTTGGTCCTAAATCTAATATCATTTTTTCAGGAGGGCATGAACCTATATCATGAATAGTTACTTGCTGATTCTCTTGAAGTTCTGGCGCACACATGGCGTCTAAAGGTAAGTGAATTTGGCAATTAAACTTTTTTGCACGGTTAAGAATTTCATTAGAAAGATTAAAAAAATCTTTTTCGCAAAGAGACTTACCAATTTCTTTGCTTTGGGCATATAAAAAGGTATTAGCCATACCACCACCAATGATAATGTGGTCTACTTTTTGTATTAAGTTTTCCAGTAGTTTAATTTTTGTTGACACTTTAGATCCACCAACAATGGCAGTAAGTGGTTTTGTGGGTTTTAATAATGCTTGAGTTAATGTTGACACTTCTTTTTCCATAAGTAATCCTGAAAATGAGGGCAATCTGTTTGGAATGCCGACTGTTGACGCATGTGTCCTATGCGATGCGGAAAATGCATCGTTACAATATAAATCACCAAATTTTGACAGAATTTTACTGAGTGTCGGTGAGTTGCTTTCTTCTCCATCAAAAAATCTTGTGTTTTCCAAAAGTATGGCTGTTTTTTTTGGGGCATTTCTAATGAAGGTCTTTATCGATGCATGATCTAAGGAATTACAAAATAGTATTTCGGTTTTTAGGATATTTGACAGTGTTGGAAGAATTTTTTCAAGGCTATAAAAATCATCATTTGGTTTTTTTGGTCTGCCAAAATGGGACAAAAGTATTGGTCGACCACCGTTCTTTAAAATGAGATTAATAGTTGGTTTGATTGCAATAATTCTAGATGCGTCAGATATTTTATTGTTTGTGTTGAAGGGCACATTCAAGTCTACTCTAACTAAGATCTCCTTATTAAGTAAAATGGCGTTTCTAATTGAGTCAATCATCAAATGAATTCTCCAAATTACTAATTTGATAAAAGTTCTTCAACTTTTTCCAGAATAGCTTGCGGAGTAATTTTAAAATCTTTGTATAGCTCTTCTGCTGGTCCTGAGGCTCCAAATCTATTCATTCCAATGAACGCAGCTTTTCTTGGATTACCTCTTTCCCCAAAAAGCCATTTTTCCCAACCTTGCTGGACACCCGCCTCTATAGCAATACGAATTGGACCAGATGGAAGAACCCTCTTGCGATATAGGGCGTCTTGCTTTTCAAAAAGTTCCCAGCACGGCATTGAGACAACTCTAACTCCGATTCCCATGGATTCTAGCTTTTCTTGAGCTGACAGTGCAATTGTTACCTCAGAACCCGATGCTAAAAGTAGAACTCGGCGCTTATTTTTTGATTCATTCAAAATATATGCACCTTTTGAAACTAGGTTTTTCGTGGTATGTTTTAAACGAACGGTCGGTAAATTTTGTCGACTCAGAGCGAGTACAGATGGAGTGCCAACAGTGGTTATAGCTGTTTCCCATGCCTCGATTGTCTCTATTGTATCGGCGGGTCTGAACATAAAAGTATTTGGGGTCGCTCTCAGCATCGCTAAATGCTCTACTGGTTGGTGGGTTGGACCATCCTCGCCTAATCCAATTGAGTCATGAGTCATTACATAAATTACCCGTAAGCCCATCAATGCTGACAACCTCATTCCACCCCTAGCATAATCGCTAAAGACCATAAATGTACCACCGTAAGGTATTAAACCACAGTGTAGCGCTATTCCATTCATTATAGCCGCCATTCCATGTTCTCGTATTCCGTAGTAAATATACCGCCCATTTGGATTGCTAGGATCTGAAGTTCCAAGTCCTTCTGTTAGGGTATTATTAGAACCTGTCAAATCAGCTGATCCTCCTATAGTTTCTGGTAGAATTTTGTTGATAAGCTTAAGGGTTAGTTCACTTGATTTTCTACTTGCTATATTCGGCTGGACTAGTGCCATTTCTTTTTTCAAAGCATTTAATTTTTTTGAAAAATTTGAAGGAACTTGCCCGTTGAAAACTCTTTCAAACCTTTGTTTTTTGGAACTAGATAGTTTTGAAAAGTGTTTTTCCCAATCCTCTCTAAGAGTTCGGCTACGTGCACCAATTTTTTCCCATTTAATTTTTAAGTTTTTGGGTATTTCAAATGGAGGATATTCCCAACCATAGATTTCTCTTATTTTTGATATTTCTTCCTCTCCAAGCGGAGAACCATGGGCTGAAGCCTTATCTTGCTTTGTTTGGGATCCAAACCCAATATGAGTTTTGCATTGTATAAGTGATGGCCTTGGACTTTTCTTTGCTTTTGTTATTGCCCTATCAATTGAGTCCGGGTTATGCCCATCGCATTTAAAAGCATCCCAACCAGAGGATTCGAATCTTTGCGGTTGATTTGTTATGCAAGATTTTGAAACTTCGCCATCAATTGTAATTCCGTTATCATCCCAAAGAACGATTAGTTTATCAAGTTGTTGTTTTCCGGCAAAAGTAATAGCTTCTTGGCTTAAACCTTCCATTAGGCAGCCGTCTCCTACTAAAGCATATGTTCTATGGTTAACGATGTTTTTCCCCCATTGCGCATTTAACAATCGTTCTGCTAGAGCAAATCCGACGGCATTGGCCAACCCTTGACCTAAAGGTCCGGTGGTAGTTTCTATACCTCGAATATATCTGTATTCAGGGTGGCCAGCTGTTATGGAATGCGTTTGTCGAAATTTAGTAATGTCATCGATGGTAATCCCAGGGTATCCCGTGAGGTACAGAATACTATATAAAAGCATCGAACCATGTCCTGCAGATAAAATAAATCGATCTCTATCATGCCACTCGGGATTAGAACTATCGAATTTTAAGTGATTCTGAAATAAGACTGTTGCTACGTCTGCCATTCCCATTGGCATTCCAGGATGGCCAGAGTTCGCTTGTTGCACAGCGTCAATAGAAAGCATTCTAACGGCTAGTGCTTTTTGCCAATGATCTAAATAATTATCTTTAAGGTTATTGATAGTCACTTTATTCTCACTTTATATTTTTGTTATTTCTTAACTGTTTACAATCCAATTTAGACTATTGCGATTTTGGTTTTCTGACGGTAGGTTTTATTTGAGAAAAGAATTCTTTTTATGTGCTCACTATAAGTACGTAAAAATAAAATGAAAGTAATTAAAATGAACAAGGTAGAAATTTTAGGGGCCGAAATAAAAAGTAAAATTATTCTTATACAAAAGCGCTTGTTCGAATCACGAAGTACCGAAATTGGAATAGGGGAAAATATTCCTAAATACCATGACACTATTACGACACTTGAAAAAGAGAACGCGGAGTTGAAAGCTGAACGTGACAAGATTGGTAATGAGCATAGCGAAGATTTAAAACAAATTGACAAGCTAGTGAACGAACTTTCTAAGTTAGTGGAGATTGATAATGCCTGATTTAAAGGTTTTAATTGGCGGTAGAAATTATAATATTTCATGTAGTTCAGGAGAAGAGAATGCTGCGATTGAGTCTGCAAATTTACTTGATCAAGAAGCGGAATTGATTCAAGATCAATTGGGTCGATTACCAGAAGATAAGATGTTGCTTTTGTCAGGATTACTGTTAGGCGACAAAATCAGAGCACTGAAACACGAGAGAAGTGCTTTGGAGGAAACTTTGAGAGTAACACAATCAAAATTCAATGAGTTAAGTTCAAGAGTTGATGGAGAAACAAAGTCAGTCGCGACTGACTCGACAGAAGCATATGCGAATGAAATTACTAAAGATGAGGGAAATCAGGTTGCTTTACTTCAAAGCATTTCTGATTTATTAGACGGCATAATATTAGAATTTGAAAAACCTAATTCTGATAAAAATAAGCAAGTCAACTCAACTGAAGTGAATAAGAATACTCAAGAATCTTTTCTTTAAATTTTATCATTATTTGTTCTCCTCTCGTATTTTTTTGGAAGCTTCCTGATCAAAAGAAATGCTATTTTCGTTAAGAAGTTCGTCCAACTCTCCTGATAAAGTCATTTCTACAATTATATCACAACCACCCACAAATTCTCCATTAATATATAGTTGTGGAATTGTCGGCCAATCAGAAAAATCTTTGATACCTTGACGTATGTTTTCATCAGATAAAACATTGATATCTTTATATTCTATATTCATGTAGTTCAATATTCCTACCACCTTGCTGGAGAACCCACATTGAGGCATTGTAGCTGTACCTTTCATGAATAGTACTACTGGGTTATTATCTATTGATTTTTTTATTTCGATATCAATTGCATTAGACACTTTAATTCTCCATTACTTTAGTTGTTAAAGCCAAAGCGTGTAATTCGCCTTGGGATCCATCCATTTTACCCTTCAGTGCTGTATACACTAATTGATGTTGTTTAACTCTGTTTAATCCTTTAAATTCTTTTGCAATTATAGTGGCCGCATAATGGTTCCCATCTCCAGCTAAATCATCAATTTTTATCTTTGCTCCAGGAAAAGAATCTTTGAGAAGTTTTTCAATTTCTTCGGCTTGCATAGTCATATTAATTATATCCTAGTTAACCATTACAATGATGTATCAATAGCAAATCACTCTAGTCATGACAACTTAAACTGTATGCTTTTTATTATTGCAATATTGAATTCAAACCGTTTTGATGCAAATTTTGTAATTCAGCTAACAAAATTGCTTCGTCCCCAATAATAAAATATTCACCTCCAACGCGACCAACGTTGATCACGGGAATTGACGTTTCTTTACTCATTTCCATTACCTTATTTTCATTTTCCGGAAGCCCAGAAATTAAATAACGACCTTGATCTTCAGCAAAAAGAAATTCAATAGAGTTTCGATTCAATGTAATTCCACTATTGCCAATTATAGCCATCTCAGCGGCGGCTAATGCTAATCCACCGTCACTTAAATCATGGCAAGATTGAATAAGTTTCAGATCATTTAGCTTTAGTAAAAATTGACCCGCTAGCAACTCTTTTTCAAGATCGACTAGGGGAGGTCCCCCAGAATTGATTCCAAGCATTTCTTCAATGAGGGCTGATTGACCAAGGTGACCATTAGTCTCTCCGATCAACCAAAGCGCTTCCCCGGGTTTTGGTTTCATTTGTATTCGATTATTGTAATCTTTTAAGAGACCTACCGCACCAATTGTAGGTGTTGGAAAAATTGCAACACCATCGGTTTCGTTGTAGAGGCTGACATTGCCAGAAACTACTGGCATTTTTAGTTTTTCAGATGCTTCACCAATACCCTTAATACTCATTACTAGTTGGCCCATAATATCTTGTTTTTTTGGGTTCCCAAAGTTTAAATTATCGGTGATTGCGAGGGGAGTAGCACCAGAAGAAATTAGATTGCGATATGATTCAGCTACTGCTTGTTTTCCTCCTTCATATGGATTTGAAACGCAATAACGAGGCGTTACATCGCACGTAAATGCGATAGCCTTTTTACTATTTTTAATTTTAACAAGTGCTGAATCTGATCCTGGTCCATTTATTGTGCTTGAAAGTATGGTATGGTCATATTGTTCCCAGACTTGTGCTCTCGAACAATAGTTAGGTGCTTTGATAAGTTTTTTTAAACAAGCGATAGGATTTAATTTAGGTAATACAACATCTGATTTTATTCTGTTAGGATTAGTCCAAGGTCTATCGTATTCTGGTGCCGAGCCTGAAAGCGCTTTCAACGGAATGTCTGCTTCTAAGACCCCATTGTGGTATATTCTGAATTTATCTTCTTTTATTGTGTGCCCAATTATTGCAAAATCTAGGTTCCATTTATCAAAAATATTTTTGGCGTGCTCTTCTTTTTTAGGATTGAGGACCATTAGCATTCGCTCCTGGCTTTCTGATAACATCATTTCAAAAGCAGTCATAGATTTTTCTCTTACAGGCACTTTGTTCAAATTTAGTTCAATACCAAGGTCTCCTTTATCACCCATTTCTACTGCTGAACAAGTAAGACCTGCGGCACCCATATCTTGAATCGATATTATGGCATCAGTTTTCATGAGTTCTAAACAGGCCTCCATAAGACATTTCTCTGTAAATGGATCACCCACTTGAACAGCAGGACGTTTTTCTTCGTTAGTTCGGTTAAATTCTGCAGAAGCCATTGAAGCGCCACCAACACCGTCGCGACCTGTTTTTGCTCCGAGGTATACAACAGGCATCCCAATTCCAGATGCAGCAGAGTAAAATATCTTATCTTCATCAACTATTCCCGCTGCAAAAGCATTAACCAAACAATTACTATTGTAACTTTTGTTAAAACGAAGTTCACCTCCAACGTTCGGAACTCCAAAACAATTACCATAAGATCCGATTCCACTTACGACTCCGTTGAATAAACTTTTTGTTTTGGCATTACCAATTTCACCAAATGAGAGAGCATTCATTGTAGCTATTGGTCTAGCTCCCATTGTAAATACATCTCTTAATATCCCTCCCATCCCTGTGGCAGCACCTTGGAATGGTTCTATAAAACTGGGATGATTATGACTTTCCATTTTAAATACTAGGGCTTGATTGTCTCCAATGCTTACAATGCCAGCATTTTCTCCGGGCCCACATATGACTTGGGGACCATTTGTTGGCAAAGTTTTAAGCCATTTTTTAGATGATTTGTAAGAGCAGTGTTCATTCCACATAGCCGAAAAAATTCCAAGTTCGGTAGTAGTTGGATCTCGTTCAAGCAAACTTATAATTTTAGCAAATTCTGAACGGTCTAGTCCAAGCTCCTTGATTAGATTTTCCGAGATCTTAGGTGTCGCTTTGATACTAGTCACAATTTTGCTCTTTATCTGAGATAGGCTAATTAATTTTTTGATTGGTTTCGGTTTAAAACTGCATGTCGTGCTTTCGCACTATCTACATCATTGACCCCAATGAGTTTTATACAGGTTCTCATAAAGCTATTTTCATCATCGGTTCTTTTGGTATCTGCTAATATGATTGACCATAGGTCCTCGGCTAGTGCTTTACGGTGTTCGAACGGAACATCTTTTTTGATCTCCCTTGTTATTTGCACCGTGTCAACTGTGTTACTTTCTAACTTTTCGCCGGCCATCCGAATTTCTGCAGCTCTTATTTGAGTAACATCAAATTTATCTTCTAAAATTTTATCAATCTGCATTTTTTCAGAATTCGAATATTCGTTATCTATTCTTGCGGCTCTTACAAGCAGACATGCAAATAATTCTTGAGCGGTATCTTCGGGAGTCTCTGTTTTATTATTTAATAATTTCAGTAAGTTTTTAAACATGAGCCTCCATTATACAAGCCTTGATTGATCTAAAGCAGCTCTTATGAAGTCTTTAAAAAGTGGGTGTGGTTCAAAAGGTTTAGATTTAAGTTCTGGATGAAATTGTACTCCAATATACCACGGATGATCTCTAAGTTCAACAATTTCTGGTAGTTTTCCATCCGGCGAAATTCCAGAAAATACCATGCCGTGTTTTTCTAGATCAGTTTTGTACTTAATGTCCACTTCGTATCTGTGGCGATGTCTTTCCGAGATTTCTGTTGTCCGATAAATTTTTTGCACTTTTGAATTTGGTATTAAATTGGCCTTATATGCACCGAGTCTCATCGAACCACCTTTATCATCGTCAGATGAGCGTACATACTTTTTTTGATCCTTATACCATTTCTTTAAGTGGTAGATCACTGGCGTGACTGACTTTTTGTAATTATCCTCAAAAAACTCTTCAGAACCAGCGGAACTAATTCCTGCTAGGTTTCTTGCAGCTTCAATAACAGCCATTTGCATACCTAGGCATATTCCGAGATATGGAACATTTTTTGTTCGTGCAAAGTGAGCAGCAAGAATTTTTCCTTCGGTTCCGCGCTCACCAAAACCACCTGGAACAAGTATCGCATTGAATTTATGAAGTAGTTCAGTTGGGTTTTTTTGTTCAAATATCTCAGCGTCAAGCCAAGTAGATATGACTTTTGTTCGGTTAGCCATCCCACCATGGGTTAAAGCTTCTGCAATTGATTTATAAGCGTCTTCGAGTTGTGTGTATTTACCAACTATAGCAATATTAACTTCGCCCTCAGGATTATTTAGTCGGTCAGTAACATCTTTCCAAATTTTTAAATTAGGCGAAGGTGCAGGAGATATTTGGAATGCGTCTAAAACTGCTTGATCCAGTTTTTCTTTCATGTAGCTTATTGGTGCTTCATAAATTGAATCCAAATCTGGTGCTGCAATAACGCTTTCTTCTCTAACATTGCAAAATAAAGCGAGCTTTTTTCTTTCTTTATTAGGTATTTCTCTATCAGTTCGACAAACTAAAATATCAGGCGCTAATCCAATCGATCTAAGTTCTTTCACGGAATGTTGTGTTGGTTTAGTTTTTAGTTCTCCTGAAGCGGTAATAAAAGGTAGTAAAGTTAAGTGAATAAAAATGCATTGTTTTTTTGGCCGTTCGTGGGCAAATTGTCTTATCGCTTCAAAAAAAGGCAAGCCTTCAATATCTCCAACGGTTCCACCGATTTCACAGAGCATGAAATCAACCTCATTCTCTCCCAGAGCTAGAAAATCTTTTATCTCGTTAGTAACGTGTGGAATTACTTGAATAGTTTTACCTAAATAATCACCGCGACGTTCTTTTTCAAGAACACTTGAGTAAATTTTTCCGCATGATATAGAATCGGTATTTTTTGCCGACACACCTGTGAACCGTTCATAATGTCCAAGATCTAGATCAGTTTCAGCACCATCATCGGTTACAAAAACTTCTCCATGTTCGAACGGCGACATGGTTCCTGGATCGACATTTAAATACGGATCTAGTTTCCGCAATCTTACAGTAAAACCTCGGGCTTGTAATAATGCACCTAATGCTGCCGCAGTTAAGCCTTTACCGAGGGACGAAACAACTCCACCTGTGACAAATATATATCGCGACATTTTCCCCTTAGTATTTTTTCATGGAAAATAGTATAAGATTATAAAAGTGATCGTTGGGATAATTACCAACTTATATCGTTAAATTTCAGTACTAAGTCTCGGTTACTACAATTTTTCGTACTCTTTCAATTTTTTCTATTCTGGTGGCGGTAAAGTCGGTGATTCTTGGGTTGTAATTGAGTTTAAGGTATCTGTGTTCGGTAATGGTATCTGAATCGAGTTTTCGCCTTGGTCAGAAGATTCAAGGTTAATTATTGAATTCTTTTTAGAGTTATTAGCGGCAATTATTGTAAGCGATATTGATGTAGTAAGAAATGCTGCTGCAAAAAACCAAGTTAATTTTGTCATTGCTGTGGCAGCGGATCTTCCCGACATTAAACCACCATCAGACCCTCCAGTTGAGCCTAGGCCACCGCCTTCTGATCGTTGCATTAGAACCGCGCTTATCAAGAGTAATGCTAAGATTAAGTGTATAGTTAAAATTATATTGTTCATCGCGTTCACTCTTTTATTCGTTTACTGTGCGGTTTACAAGCTTAAGTCAACTGAGTTAATAACCCACTGAATTTTATAAGTACAGTAACTTTAACGGTTATCAGTTATTTATGTCGTCTATGTAATTAATTTTTATTTTTATCAACCATTTTTCCAGCTGAAATCCAAGGCATCATACCACGAAGTTTTTCTCCTACTTCTTCGATTTGATGACTATCGTTATTTCTTCTTATTGCTTTAAAGGATGGTTGGCCTACTTTATTTTCGATCATGAAATCACGAACAAATTTTCCTGATTGAATGTCTTCAAGCACTTTTTTCATTCGAGCTTTTGTTTCATCGTAAGGAAGTATTCTAGGCCCTGACACATATTCCCCATATTCAGCGGTATTTGAAATTGAATAATTCATGTTAGCTATGCCACCTTCATAAATAAGATCTACAATTAATTTTACTTCATGAAGGCACTCAAAATACGCCATTTCAGGATCGTATCCAGCTTCAACTAATGTCTCAAATCCCATTCTAATAAGTTCGACAAG
>JAQWUC010000057.1 GCA_029242355.1 Paracoccaceae bacterium
CAATACACCGGTGCCGATCTTGGAGCTTTAGCGGCGGCTGGAGACAATTATTGCGGTGATGGCAGTGCTATGGCGATTAATGGAAAATTCATGGATATGGATCGTATCGATGAAGATGTACGAAAAGGGGACACAGAAATATGGCGGATTTCGGCAGACGACTGGCGGCACCCTTTTCACATTCATGGTTGTTCATTTCGGATTTTGAGTCAAGAGGGCGAGCAACCCCCAACTTACGCGCAAGGTTGGAAAGATATGGTCCACGTTGATGGTGAGGTATGGTCTGAGGTGCTCGTACGTTTTGACTATGGCGCACCCAAACATGCACCGTATATGTATCATTGCCATATTCTTGAACATGAAGATTGCGGTATGATGGGACAGTTCACTGTAGCATGATGTATCTTTATTTCTAAAATTTACTTTCAGGCAAATAAGACCAAGCATCACATTGCAGCCTCAATGGCCGATAAATTTATGTTTCACAGCTACGGTGTCAACCCCACATCTTCTGCCGCAACTCGCGGAGTTTTGGCTGTGATATAGGATGAAGGATTGCAAGAAAACGCCCAAATAGGGTCAAAGAGAATCTTCGGTGTATTAGAACATCCCTCCTACTATTATCTAAAGATGTTGGACGAAACCAATCGGAGATTAATGATGTCTTAATAAAACATGGTATTATCTTGTATGTCAGAACTTTTGTTTCAAGGAGCTAAGGCGCCGGAACGGTAGTTGGGAATATTCAAAATTAGCGTTCCGACCGACGTAATCGAATTTGAAAAAAACCACATGTCGCAAACAAGACATTTAAATCGCTTTAAATCGCTTATTGTACGCCGGATTTCAATTGAAAGTCCGATTATGACCTTTATAACTTCACCACCAGATGTCCATAAATATGGTATACTTTTCGTATTTGCAGCCGGAGTTCTTTGGTCAACAGTTGGCCTTGGCATTCGTATGATCGAAGATGCCGTAGTCTGGCAAATTTTATTGTATCGCTCAGTCAGCATGTCGTTATTTCTTTATTTCGTTATTCGATTACGATCAAAAGAAAGCCCTTTTGTACAGATAAAGCGTACTGGTTTTCCTTCCATCGTGGCAGGTCTTTCATTAGTTGCAGCTTATTCTGGCGGAATTTATGCAATCCAGAATACCTCAGTTGCCAATGCAATGTTGCTCTTTGCGACAGCTCCTTTCATGGCGGCCGTCCTTGGTTGGATAGTTTTGAAAGAGCCCGTTCGTGTGGCTACCTGGGGCGCCATTCTTCTCGCTCTTTGCGGCATCGCTATAATGTTTTCCAACAAAAACGGTGATGTAGCTTTTTTGGGAAGCCTAGCGGCGCTTGGCTCAGCATTGGGTTTTGCTGTTTTTACCGTTGCGCTTCGTTGGGGACGAACGGGCGAGATGCTACCTTCAGTTTTTCTTTCTGGGTTATTCGCGGCCGTAATTACTTTAGCTATTTGCCTAATCCAAGACATATCGCTTACCCTAAGCTTGCAGGACGGTAGTGTTGCGATGGGTATGGGGGTTTTTCAAGTTGGCGCAGGTTTAATACTCTACACCCTTGGTTCGCGTAGTTTGCCAGCCGCTGAACTCGCTTTGTTGTCGCTTGCCGAAGTCTTGTTAGGCCCTTTCTGGGTCTGGTTATTTCTGAACGAAACAGCAAGCTTTAACACATTGATTGGTGGCGCTGTGCTCTTGGCAGCAATTGTGGGAAATGCGATTTCCGGCAAACGACGCAAACCACCGCCAATCACGACACCTTAGCGCGTACTATCAGTACTACTGAGACCACCAATCGGATTACTGGCACAACTTAAATCTATACGCGTTATAATTGGTGCCACTAGGCGAGAGTGGCAACACGGTTTGACCTTGAAATTAGTGCGTGATTAGAGAGGTAACTACCGAATAAAAGTATCCCCCAATAAACCAACTCTCAAGGTCCAAGACCTACCTCTCCGCAATCAGGGGTGACCCTTTACTCTCCAATCCATCATCCATTCCGATCCAGCTTAGTAACCCCCGAAGCGTGGTTCATGGACATTGGGACTGTGGCACCGCTGGGTGTACCAAAACTAGGCACTTGTTTTATGGTTGTGACTTGCTAACATATTGATAGTGCAATGAATGTGCTCGGATCAGATGCCTTGGTAAGGTATCGAACTATGTTTCAACTGCTCGTATCTAACTGAGCAATAGCGATACCACTCTCACCTGCAACTGCATAAAGTAAATAAATCATTTCATTTTCGACATACACTGCCGGATCACGGAGTTGATTAACATGGCCATAGGCTGTACTTCGGACTGAAGGCGTCAGAGGTGCGTCAGCACCTTCCCAGCTGAATTCTGGACGCAAGATTTCTACTGGACCGCTTTCCTTCCAATCCATCCAGTCGTTGGAAAGGTCTATTGTGCTATGCAATATAGTTTCAGGGCTCTGGCCTACCTGAGTCCAAAAAACTTGGAGCGTGTTGTTGCGGATGAATAATGCAGAATGCCGCATATTCGGGTTGAACAACATTGGTCCTTTCTCAAAACCATGAAGTCCATCATGCGAACGGTAAAACTGGCCTGGCATTGCCAACGCGTAGCTCCATACGTCATGTTGGAATACCCGGAAATAGGAATTGCCGAGAATTTCTGGCAGCACAATGAAGTCGATCCCATCCGTAGAAGTCGCAACGCGCGTTACTTGTTTCGCATAACTTTCAAGCCCATGGAAATACATCACGATGCGCTTTGATTTATGATCGATATGTACATCAGGCGAGGCAATATGAGGGGTGCTAGCATCAATATGAAAACTGTGTGATCGGTTTACTGATGGGGAATAGGCTAGTTCAAAATTTGTTGTTGTTTCATAAGGTGCGACTGGAGGATCTGTCGGAAACAAAGAATTGCAGAGATGGAGGCTTCCCGGTTCATAGATGAACCATGGTCCTGTTAGTTCGTTGGAATAAGCAAGTCGTATGTAACTGCCCTTATGGTCAGCAAAATATAAGTAGTAACGTCCCAATGGGTTCACCACCCAATCTGGTACTTGGATTAACGACGGACCTTGAATATTATGACCAATCGAAGGATGTGTTTTGGGTGTAATTATTGGATGATCTAGTAATCTTGTTGCTGAGGGCATAAATAATTATCCAAAGATTCAAACAAACTTCGTCTCGATTTATATTACTATATAATACCAGGAGTCCCAAATACTAAAGTAGGAGTAAACTAGGGATATGGGTCGGTTTCTTCAGGAGTAAGCGAAAGCTATCGAGACGATTATAATCTTAGAAATAAATCTTAGGAATAAATATACTGGTTGAATTAAATTTCATTATCCTGATTGAAAAACTTGGCGATCTAATCACGGCTTGAAAAGAAGATTATAAGCTACTAGTTCTTTAGGTTCATAATCTATGAAGTTTTAGGAGGAAATGGTGACGAAAAAGATTTGTTTGATTATCGGAGGTGGTCGCGGCATGGGTGCGGCAACAGCTCATCAAATGCATTCTCGCGATTATAAGTTAGCTTTAATGTCACCTTCAGAAAATTGCGAAATACTGGCCGCTGAACTTGGTGGGATTGCACGGCGTGGCCGAGCTGAAATCGCAAGTGATTTAAACTCAGTTTTCGATCTAACGATGGAAAAATATGGACGTATTGATAGTGTTTTGATTCATGTAGGGGGACCACCTAAAGGTGATCTTTTGGATATATCAGAGGAGGATTGGGACAAGGCTAACGATATGGTCTTAAAGCCAGTCATACGAATTGCGAAGCTGGTTACTCCAGTAATGGAAAAGCAGGGAGGGGGCTCAATTGTTAATATAACAACGTTCTCAGCCTTCGAGCCAAGTTTGACATTCCCAACTTCCAGCGTTTATCGTGTTGGAGTCTCATCTTTTACGAAGCTCTATTCTGATCGTTACGGCTCTGCAAATATTCGCATGAATTGTGTCTTGCCAGGTTTTACAGATAGTTTGGATTTGCCACAGAAGTTCGCAGATATGTCATCGTTGAAGCGTTTAGCTAGAGCAGACGAACAAGCAAAAGTAGCGGCATTTCTTCTATCAGATGATAGTAGTTACATAACGGGTCAAAGCCTTCGGGTGGACGGTGGTGTAACAAGACATATGTGACAGGATCTGTGGACTGCGCTTGACGCTCCCAACAAGTAAAGGGTTTTTGTGCCTTCCTATAATATGTAAAGGGGGATACTGTTCTCAGAATATACGTGTTTAATCACGATACTGAAGCCAAAAAGGTGATTGAAGTTTTAAAGCCTTTCCTAGTATATAATAGACTTTATTTGTTGAGCGTAGAAAATGAAAATACTCTTAACCACACTCATCATCTTAGTTACATCAGTTGTATCACCTGTGTGGGCAGGGGTGACGGATATAACTCTTTTCCAGGAGTTACTTATAGTCGTAGTTATTTTCTTTGTTGGATTATTTACAGTGGGGTTTTAACAGCCAAACTCTTGTTACTCTGTAATATCTACGTGAAAAACCACAACATTTCATAATTTAATCCAGAAGACTACCCAGATAATCTATCACTTGGTAATATTATTAAAGATGAAGTAGAGTATTTGCAGTGGCAAGAGAGAGATAGAATGTGGTGGGATATTAAGTGATGAGTCGACTGAAGCAACCGTTTAGATTAGCAGTGATTGGTGCGGGTGGGGTAGGCTCTATTCATATAAAAAATGCACTTAATGCGAGAAACATTCAGCTGGTAGGTGTTTGTGAATTAGATAACGAAAAGTCGAAGTCTAGTTTAAATGGTGCGGCAGTTCCTATTGTGAGCAAACTTGAAAATCTTGTGAAGTACGAGCCAGAGGGGGTTATCATTGCTTCTACTACTTCATCTCATGGAAAAATTGCTCAAGAAGCAATTGAATTAAGTCTTCCATTCTTATGCGAAAAACCATTGGCGTTAGATTTAACTATCGCAAGAGATATTGCACAACAGGCAGCAAAAAAAAACGTTTATGGTGCTATGGCATTTAATAGACGATTTCATGAACGATACTCTCAAATGCGAAAAGCTATTAAGAACGGTGAAATTGGTAGCGTTGAAACTTTTCATGTCGTTTCTCGGTCGGCTAATCAGCCATCTGCAAAGTTTATAGTTACATCTGGTGGTCTTTTTGGAGAGAAAGGAAGCCATTTTTATGACCTTTTAAGATGGATACTTAATACAGAAGTAGAAGAAGTTTTTGTGTTTGGGGGTGCTTTATTTGACGTTGATTTTAAAACTGCGGGTCAACCAGATACTGCTATAGTTAGCATGCGCTTGAAAAATGGGATTTTATGTCATTTTGATTTCAGCTGGCGCTCTGCGTATGGCCAGGACGAACGAATTGAAATAACAGGTAGTAAAGGAATGATACAGGGTACACAGACGACAACTGCAGAATATCAACGTTTTGGAGAAAATGGGTATTCAATGGGTGGTAAGCTACCAAGTTGGCAGACATTATTTGAAAAAACCTACAGGGATGAAGTTCAAACTTTCATTAAAGATATTAAATCTTCTAAATATAAGGTTATGCCGACACTTTCTGATGGAGTAAAAGCTCAAGAAATTGCGCAAGCTATTAACCTTTCTTATGAAAGAAAAAGACCAGTAAGTATGAGCGAGTTAGGAATATAAATCTTTTAATTAGTTTAAATCCTTTTTTATATAAGCGTTTATGGTAAGCTTAGAGAATTAAGTTATTACTGGAGTAAAATAAAATGGCTCTGCATGAAAGATTTGAAGCCGGAATGGCAAAGTTTGATATTGAAATGGTAGCTAGTTGTTTCCATGAAGATTTCAAGATGATTATGCACTCTGATGGAGGAAGTGCTTTATCAAAATCCGAATGGAAGAAGATGTTTGGTAGTGTGATTGATAAATTACAAAGAGAAAATGTCCGATGTATTTATGAAAATGATGATATAATGGTGGTTCATTTTATAGGATCTTTCCCAAATGGCACGAAAGACGCCGTAATGTGGGTTGGAACAAAAAAGGACGGCTTGATTATTAGGGCAGAGACTGGATCTACGAGTTTAACTTAGGCGCCAATTTAGCGCAGACTGTAGCCTTCTATGAACTAAACCTAGTTAAAGCTATTTAACTTTAAATATGTGCAATCGATCTTTTCTTGTATTCAAGAAAACATTCCATCTGTTTTTTGGGGCGTTAACCCTCCTAAATTGGTCAGGTTAAGAAAAACAAAATCAGTTTGGAAATGTTTAAAATTGGTAAGATATCAGTGGCTTAACTTTTTTGTTTTTGAAAAACATAAACGGTGGATCCCAAGCCTTTAGTTGGCAAGTGATCCCCGTAAGCACAAAACACCTCTTTAAAATGACCTGATTTTTTTACGTCGATTAGTGCATCCATATAAGCCGAAACAGATAGCGTATGGTCATTGTAGGAAAAACAAATGAAACCATCTTTATTCAAAGAGTTTAAAGATTGTTGCAATAACGAAGGTGGACCTGCGCCGGAACTAATAACGCCTACTGCACAAATTCCATCGAATTGTGCATTTACAGGAAATGGAATATCTTTGTCTGTGTGATAAAATTCGTTATAAATTCCTTTCTTTTGGGCAATCTCTTTCATATTAGTATTAATCTCAGTTCCAAAAATAGTTTGAAAACCTACTCTTTTTAAAGCTTGACCTGATAGACCGGTTCCGCAACCAAAATCCAAAACTGGGGTTTCAAGTGAGACAAATTTTGCTAAGGCTGAAGCGCACCTTATTGGAGACTGATATCCCATTTCCTTCAACTCATCATCATATGTATGGGCCCAATCAGTGTAGAGAGAGTCGATGTCTTCCTGCTTACTTATTTTATATGCTGCGGAGAAAAACTTTTTTTTTGTTTTCAAATCCTGGATCCTTTTAAACAGTAAAAAAAAATTTTAATAAGAAAAATACTACAGATATAGAAATCTTCCAAATGTAATCTTATATTTGTATGCATACTAAGAGTTAAAGATTAAAATATATTAAACTTAAAAAGACTGTTGTTAGAAAAGAACTAACAGAAATGAAAAACAAAAGTCTCATAGTTATAGTATTTTGTTGACCATGCCACTCATTCGTTTTGTCTAATTTTTCATGCATCAGCTTACTGGAAGTTGTGAGTTGCTTAACTTGTTCAACTAGTAAGTCTGCTTTTTCTTTTGTTGATTGTTTTATCACGAATTCCTATCCCGTCACATTCTAGTTCTCTTGTTAATTTAAATACTCTACCTTAGTATACGCATAAAAAAAGGCTAAGAGTATATGTCAGTTTTTGAAAAAGGCAATATTGCAAGAGAAAATATGGATTTTTGAAACTTTATCTTGAAGTCTTTGTTGAATCCTTGTCTCCTCGTTTAAGTTTAATAGTAGGCCTTTAATTTTAATATGATGGTAAAAATTCAAGGTGAATTAGTAGATTATAATGCACTGAGATGAGTTTACATTTCTTTGTTCAGCAATGGTATTTGAGCAATATGTCAATCCTGAAACTGTGATTAAAGCCAAAACACTTATGACTGGTACTCTGATAGCTAATACTTTTTTTGGATAAAATATTTAAATGCTAATATTAAAGCCATCACAATTAATATTAAAATTGCTTTAGTCATCAATTGAAACTTTCACAGTTACAAACGCAAGGTGAGCGGCACTAACTTGGAGGCGGAAACCCAGTTTTATCTTGTATTTTTCGGTTCTCGTTATTTTTTAAATAGTCTTGAACCATCTCCATATATTGCTTGAATTCAGTCTGCTCAACCAGAGTAAGAGTTTCAAACTTTTGTTTAAATCCATCAAAATCTGTAGCACTCAACTTTATTAGTTCTAGTTTCTCATCGTTATCCATCTTGTTATACCTTTTACAGAAACATACAATGTAAAACCATCTTTGCAAAACAGATGATTTGTGTAAACTGATTTCCATCAATAATTATAAATTATTCTGGCGAGATTTAGAAAAGAAAAATTGCTGAATTTTTAATTATTCAAAACTTAATTTTTTAGCAAATGAAAATAATCAATGAACCATTTTAGGTGGATAAGCACTCTAGGCCAAGCAAATGTACTATTTTTTTGTAACCACTATCACATCTTTGATGTGCTCATCCAAAATACTGATGAGCACGTTTGTAGATTTGGTATATGGAGCAATAGTCTGGCGCTGCAATATCGAAAGCAGTTTTGATGTTCTCCATTCACGCGAAGAGATCAAAGCGATCAGCATTCATAACTTTTGTCCAGGCAGCTACGAAATCTTTCACAAACTTCACTTGGTTGTCGTCTTGGGCATAAAATTCAGCATAACTACGAAGGATCGAATTAGAGCCGAACACCAAATCAGCGCTAGTGGCCTTCCATTTTATGGCGTCGGTTTGGCGATCACGTAATTCATACGTGCCATCATCGAGCGGATGCCATGTGTTCCCCATGTCGGTCAGGTTTACAAAAAAGTCTGTGGTTAATTGGCCTTTGCGATCTGTAAAGACGCCAAAATCGTTTCCATCATGGTTTGTGCCCAAGACGCGCATCGCTCCAATGAGAACCGTCATCTCCGAGGCCGTTAGTCCCATAAGTTGGGAACGGTCCAGAAGCATTTCTTCAGACGATACCGCGTAGTCAGTTTTCTGAAAGTTACGGAATCCATCGGCGAAAGGTTCTAACACGTTGAAGCTTTCAGTATCAGTCATGTTTTCGTCAGCGTCTCCTCGACCTGGTGTGAAGGGAATTGTGATCGAGTGACCAGATTTTTTTATCACAATCTCAAGACCAACTACCCCGCCAAGAACAATTGTGTCCGCAATAGATGCACCAGTTTCAGCTGCGATTGGTTCAAGAATACCCAAAACTTTTGTCAAACGTTTTGGTTCGTTTCCAATCCAATTTTTCTGTGGAGCTAGACGAATGCGAGCACCGTTGGCACCACCACGTTTGTCGGAACTACGAAAGGTGCGCGCACTGTCCCAGGCTGTTGTAATCATTTCAATTTCTGTCAAACCACTCGAAGCTATCTTTGCTTTAACTGCCGAGATATCGTAATTAATAGAGCCAGTTGGAACAGGATCCTGCCAGATCAAGTCTTCCACTGGTACATATGGACCATAGTAATTGGCACGTGGACCCATGTCTCGATGAGTCAGTTTGAACCAGGCACGTGAGAAAGTATCTGCGAAATATTTTGGATCTGCCATAAATTTCTGACAGATTTCGTTATAGATTGGATCAATTTTCATTGCCATATCGGCGTCGGTCATAATTGGGACTTGATGCTTTGAAGGATCGGACGAATTCACGGGCATCTCTTCAGTCGGCATATCAATCGGCTGCCATTGCCAAGCACCAGCAGTTGATTTTTTTAATTCCCAATTCCAATTGAAGAGGTATTCGAAATAGCCCATATCCCACTGGGTAGGATTTTTCGTCCAAGCGCCCTCAAGTCCAGAAGTGAAGACATCCTCGGCTTTTCCCTTTAGTCCAGGATTAGACCAGCCCATCCCTTGCTCGAATAATTCCCCTCCTTCCGGTTCTGCGCCGATTTGGTCGTGTGCTCCGCCACCATGAGCCTTACCCACGGTATGACCACCGCAAGTTAGTGCTGCTGTTTCTTCGTCATTCATAGCCATCCGCGAAAATGTTTCGCGAACATGGGCGGCAGTCTTTGCTGGGTCAGGGACACCGTTTACTCCTTCAGGATTTACATAAATCAGACCCATGTGAGTGGCTGCTAACGGATTATTTAAGGTTGATGCATCTTCAAGGTTATCGTAACGGTTCTCGGATGGGGCAAGCCATTGCTCTTCTGCGCCCCAATAGACGTCTGTTTCAGGACCCCAGATATCTTCACGCCCAAAACCGAAACCAAAAGTTTTTAAACCCATCGATCCATACGCGATTGTTCCAGAAAGAAGGATTAGATCGGCCCAAGAAAGTGGGTTGCCGTATTTTTTCTTAATTGGCCAAAGTAAACGGCGGGCCTTGTCGAGGCTTGCGTTGTCAGGCCAAGAGTTTAACGGTGCGAAGCGGATATTACCACCACCACCACCGCCACGACCGTCTGTTGTTCGGTAGGTTCCAGCTGAATGCCAAGCTAGACGGATCATTAAACCACCGTAGTGCCCCCAGTCGGCGGGCCACCAATCCTGGCTTTCTGTCATGAGAGCATGGACGTCAGCTCTGACTGCATGATAGTCGAGTCCTTTAACGGCATCACGATGGTTGTAATCTGGATCCATTGGGTTGGTACGCGCCCCATGCTGATGCAAAATGTCAATGTTCAGAGTCTTTGGCCACCACTTCGTAACAGGTTTTTCCATCGACGTGTTTCCACCGTGGTTAATGGGACAGCCTTCGAGGCCAGGCATCTGGTTTCCGTCCATGTTCAATCTCCCTTGGATTAGAATGATTCTAAGTCTAGCAAATATATTGATCCAATCAAGCGTAATAAAGGCAAATTGTAAATACTCAATTTTTAAGAATTTTAAGGGAGTGCTGTGAGTTAGAACTTCATCTTTAGATAAATTTTATCACACAAATTTATTTAATTATTTCTTTGCTACTTTATTCCGTTGAGATACATTTTTGTTATGTTGAATCGATTGATAAAACGCTAGGCTTATGATCGATATTCCAATTCCGCCCGTTAATAACTCAGGAACATGTAGAATGGATTGTAAAAACATAATCACAGATAAGGCAAATATAGAATAAAAGGCGCCATGTTCGAGATAACGAAATTCTGCCAGTGTTCCACGCTCAACTAACATTATAGTCATTGAGCGTACATACATTGCCCCAATCCCTAAACCGATTGCAATCAATAATATATTGGTTGTTAAGGCAAAGGCGCCAATCACCCCATCAAATGAAAAACTGGCGTCCAGTACCTCTAGATATAAAAAAGCACCAACTCCACCACGTGCACCAAACGAGGATTTTGAGTCAGCTTTACCATCGAGGTAAGTACCTAGTCCGTCAACCAGAATAAAAACTATGAGACCAACCATAGCAGACATTAAAAAAGTAGCATGCTTGTACTCTGGTAAGAACTGGCAGATTACAATTATTACGATAAGTACGAAAACAATATCTAATCCGCGAATTGATGCAATGCGACGCAAGCGGGTTTCAAGATTAACGAACCAATCAACGGATTTGGTTTCATCAACAAAAAATTTTAGAGCAACCATCATTAAAAAAGTACCGCCAAAGGCTGAAATTGGACAGTGTGCTTCTTCTATAACCTGAGAGTATTGTTCTGGATCTGAAAGCGCCAAATGTATCGCGGCAAAGGGATTAATCCAAGCAAAAATTGCGACAATCGCAAGTGGGAAAATGATGCGCATACCAAAGACTGCAATCAAGATACCCCAAGTTAGAAATCGTTGCCGCCAAACGGGAGTCATTTCTTCTAATTTGTTTGCGTTTACAATTGCGTTGTCAAATGACAAAGCAATTTCCAATGCAGCCAATATTCCGCCAATGATAAGAAAGCTAACCAAGCCTGATAGCGTGCCGGCCGTTGCCCACCCAAGCCAGCTTGAAAGGCCTAAACCGATAACGGTTACAATCATAGGCCATTTCTGATAAGATAATGTCGATCTATTCACTATGATTTCCTATTACCCAAAGACTTGATTTGGCATCCAGTGAACAATTTGTGGGAATATTAAAAAGAGAATGAACTTCTGATTTAAGGACTAGCATTTTACCTCTCCTAAAATTAAATCACTTGCTTTTTCACCAATCATGATGGCGGGCGCATTTGTGTTACCACTAGTAATCTTAGGCATTATCGATGCGTCTGCCACGCGCAAACCGTCCACCCCCTTCACTTTTAACGTTGGACTGACAACTGACATATCATCAATACCCATTTTACAAGTTCCAGTCGGATGGTAAATCGTCACTGCTGTTTGACGAACCCAGTCTAGAATTGCATCTTCATCCGCCTGCTCTACTTTACTACCCGGTGCGTATTCTTCAATAATATGTGACTTTAGAGGTTCATAGGTCGTTATTTTACGAGCAATTTGCACTCCTTTCACAATGGTTTTGCAATCTATTTCAGTTGATAGATAATTTGGATGTATATCTGGATGATCCATAAAGTTTGATGACTTTAATGAAAGATAACCTGTGCTTTTTGGTCTTAACTGTAGTACAGAAGCCGTAAATGCTGAAAATTTATGTGTACCCTTTGACGGATCATCAGCACTCCATGGCTGAATATGAAATTGGATATCTGGGGTTTCTAGGTCCGCGTCAGTTTTTAAAAAACCAGTTCCTAAACTTGCCGCCATAGTCATTGGTCCACGTTGTGTTAGGATATATTGGAGACCAATCATCGCCTGCTTTAAGCAATTACTTGTTTCAGTATTTATTGAGTCAAGGTTAGTTTTAAAAATTGGACGAGCTTGTAAGTGATCTTGTAGATTTTTACCTACGCCACGAACATTACTTTTAACCGTTATTCCATGTTTTTTAAGTTCGTTTGCTGCACCAACACCAGATAACATGAGTATTTGTGGAGATCCGATCGAGCCGGCACAAAGAATTATTTCTTTTCTCGCGACTACTAATTCGAGTCCTTTACTATTTGCGACTTCAACGGAACAAGCCCTACCATCAACTATGTTAATTTTTTTTGTATGAGTGTTGGGAATTATGGTTAAGTTTTTTCTTTTTTTTATAGGCGTTAGATATGCGGCGGCTGATGAGCAACGTCGTCCGCCCTTCATTGTTAATTGAAAATGTCCAACACCCTCTTGGTCGGGACCATTATAATCAGCATTTCGCCTATAACCAGCCTTTGCCGCTGCATCCACCCAAAGATCAACAATATCGCGTTTTAACCTTGAAGGTTGAACAGATAATGGACCATCATCACCTCTTACACCAGTGCAATCAGGTTCTGACCATTTTTCTGACCGCTTAAAGTATGGCAAAACCTCGTCCCAGGTCCATCCTTTACATCCAAGTTGCCCCCATGTGTCGAAGTCTAAAGATTGTCCGCGAACATACAAAAGTCCATTTATAGAACTTGAACCTCCCAAAACTTTTCCACGTGGCCATGGGATTGATCTTCCATTCAGTCCTGGGTCATTCTGTGTCTCATAAAGCCAGTCAGTTTTAGGACTTCCCATTGTTTTAAAATATCCAACTGGAACATGTATCCATGGATTATGATCTCTTGGACCAGCCTCAAGTAAAGCTACACGATACTTTCCACATTTGGTTAGCCGATTTGCCAGTGCACAACCAGCGGAGCCAGCTCCAACGATCACGTAATCAAATTCCATTGGTCCTCAATATCAAAAAATTAATAGCTCTAAGCCGAATGAATGGCGCATTCCGTCTAGTCATTTTCCATTCGTTAGTTCGACACACCTCTCTTTAAACAAAAGTCTTTTTCCATCTTTTGATTTTACTAATCTGTAGAAACCTTGCTCATCTGTTGGTGTTTGAATCTCCCCACCTAATGATTCAGTCCTTAAAAGTTTTTTTTACTCACAGGCCTTCCTCGTTTCAAAAAAGTTCCCAAGCTTTGCTTTGCAAAGGAACCAACAATTGCAGTTCTGAACTGAATGATTACAAAAAGATTATTCATTATGATATATTACTACAAAGATATGGTTTGGCTAGTAAAATACAGCTTTTCTAGTTTCTATTCTACTGCTGGCTTTTGCGTTTTTGAAATTCGTCTCTAAAGTTTAGTTTAGATTTGGCGCGAATTGTCGATAGATTTACTTTTTATGAACGAGCGACATTAAAATATTGTTTAAGGAATTGTTAGATTGTAAAAATTTCTCTTGTTCAACAACTGAAAGGAGTACTAATGCCTACTTTATTAACTTTTGGAGATAGCAATACCCATGGAACTCGCCCAATAGCAAGGCAGGGAGATTATCAGCGTCTTGATGATAAAGCTCGGTGGCCATGCGTGGCAAAAACGACTCTTGGAGATGCATGGCGATTAATTGAAGAGGGATTGCCTGGTCGCACGACTTGTTTTGATGACCCAATCATGGGTTCTTTTATGAATGGTTGGATGGGCTTAAAAATTGCCCTTGCTAGTCATGGTCCAATTGATCTTTTGACATTGATGCTTGGTACTAATGACTGCAAAGCCCTTTTTGGAAATTCCACTCAAAACATTTTAGGTGGAATTGCCGGATTGTTGTCAATTGCACAGGATGTTGAGCTTCAAGATCGTCATGGTAGCTATAAGATTCTTTTAATAGCGCCGCCGGCAATTGTTGTTACTGGTCAACTTGCTGACTCTTTTTATGGTGCTGATCGCCTTTCAGAGCAACTCGCTGACTTATATTCCGAAATTGCTAATCATCGAGGAGTCGAATTTTTTGATGCTGGAGAAGTTATAAAAACATCACCAGTTGACGGTGTCCACTTTGAAGACGAAGCCCATGAACTTTTGGGAAAAGCATTAGCAAGAAAAATTAAAATAATCATGTGAATTTATGGTTTTAAGAGTACAAATATAGAATCAATGATGATGGAAAGATACTATTATTCATAGGGATACCGCTTATTATACTCATGTCATGACGAGCGCTCGAATTTTTTAGTATTATTTTTATGTTGTGCGCGTAGTGTCCCGATATGGGTAGGAATATTGCTTTCTGTGTAGTGTTCGAAATTGGATGGCAAGCTTTAGTAAGTTCTTACTTTTGCTACCCATTATTCTATCATTGCAAATTTTTCACTACCAGACCTTATGTTGGCTAACTGAAGTTAAGACTTCTGCACTAGAAAGGTTAACCCCTGCCTCTGTACGAAGCCTAATTATTTCTTTATCTTTCATTAATGCATTCAGTAAACTGGGGTCTTCCAGTTCACTTAAATCATATATCCTCGTTTGGTCTTCATTAGCACATGCGAAATGGACTTTGATTTTATACTTTTCAAGTAATGGTTTAAGTTTGACATCAACAAGTTTCAACCACCTATCAAACCCTTTGGTTATTTCAAATGTGGACAATACTTTCATGGCAAAGATCCTCTCAAAATAGTAATTATTATATATAATAAAAAAGAGTATGAGTACCTTAAATTAATTACAAATTCAAAGATTTTTTCTAATTTAATCTACGGCAATAGTCTCATGGTCTTAGTTAGACCACTAGATATAACTTAGCAATGAGAATACAAATGTGAGAAATATAAAGAAGGACCTGAGAGTGTGAGTTTTAAAATTTTTTATGTTTGGAGGCATCTATGCATGTTTTTGATATTAACTTTCTTCTCATCGCAGGCGTTTACTGCAGATATCAGAGTCATTGATGCAGACTCAATTGAGCTAGGTGGTGTGAAGATTCATTTGTTCGGAATTGATGCACCAAAAATAACACAAGAGTGTGAAGATACTAATGGTAAAATGTATGCTTGTGGCAAGCATTCAACAGGATCACTCAAAGATCTCATTGAAGCCATGTCTAAAAACACTATTGCGTGTAACTATGACGGGAAAGATACATTTGGTCGCTTTCTCGGTGAATGCAGTATCGGTAACATTAATATAAATGAATGGTTGGTCGAGAATGGTTGGGCATTGGCTTATTTAAAATATAGTAAGAAATATATAAAAAATGAAAATATTGCCAAACGAAATCGGGCTGGGATCTGGGTTGGAAAGTTTGTAGAGCCATGGTCTTGGCGTCGCGTGGAACGTCTTTACTCACAATACGAACAAGCTGATATTGATTGTTTAATAAAAGGAAATATCTCATCGGGTGGAGAAAAATTTATCATGTTAAAAGTTGACAAGATTATGGCCAAACAAAAATTTCACTAGAAAAAGGCGAGAGATGGTTTTGTACGGAAAAAAAGGCGCGGGAACATGGATGGCGTAAATCAAAGCAATAATTATATTTTTGGTTTATTAACCTTCGAGTCAGGATTCTAAAGCTGAAGTAAGTGCTTGATCCAGTTTTTCGACTAACTCATCAACCTGATTTTTTGTTATAATAAAAGGTGGTGCGATTAGGACATGATCTCCTCTTTTCCCGTCGATAGTACCACCCATTGGGTAACACATTAGACCATAATTCATAGCAAAAGCCTTGATTTTTTTGTTAATCTGATAGGATGGATCGAAGGGTTCTTTCGTACTACGATCTTTTACAAGTTCAAGACCGCGAAATAAACCGCGCCCACGAATATCTCCAATGTGAGGATGTTGGCTAAACGCTGATTCTAGTCGTATTTGGAGAAGATCTCCTGTTTCACGGACAAGAGGGATCAAATTATCTGAGGTGAGTTGTTGTAGAACGGCTTGCGCTGCTACGCTTGCCATCGGGTGTCCTAGATATGTCTGCCCATGCTGGAAATAGCCACTGCCGTTGGCAATTGTGTTAAAAACGTTTGATGTACACATCATAGCGCCAATGGGTTGATACCCTGCACCAAGCCCCTTTGCGATAGTAATTATGTCAGGTTGGATATTATCGTGGTCGCAGGCAAAAAGATGTCCAGTGCGTCCCATGCCACACATTACTTCGTCAAGGATCAATAATACCCCGTTTTCGGTGCAGATTTCACGTATGCGTTTGAAATATCCGTTCACGGAGGGTACTGCCCCAAGGGTCGCGCCAACAACAGGTTCAGCAATAAAGGCCATGACGTTCTCTGGTCCGAGTCGGTTGATTTCGCTTTGCAGTTCGTTTGCGACTCGTTGACCATAGTCAAATTCAGTTTCATCGTCACTTTGCCCACGATACGCGTAGCACGGTGCGATGTGGCTAGCCTCAATGAGCAGGGGATTGAATTTCTTGCGACGCCAGATATTACCCCCGGCGGCTAACGCACCGAGTGTGCTACCGTGATAACTTTGACGCCGTGCGATAATTCGGTGACGGTGTACTTGTCCCTTCTCTAAAAAATATTGACGCGCAAGTTTGATTGCAGCCTCAACTGCTTCCGATCCGCTTGAGACTATATAGGCATGATTCAATCCATCGGGGGTATGTTGAACCAGCATCTGTGCAAGAGATTCTGTTGGATCCGATGTAAAAAAGGCAGTGTGAGCATATGCAATCTGGTCTAACTGAGCATGCATGGCATCTCGTACCATTTGATTAGAATGCCCCAAGCAAGATACTGCTGCGCCACCACAAGCATCTAGGTATTTTTTTCCAGTTTTATCGATGATATAGCACCCATCCCCACGTACAGCAGTAGGCAAGTCCGTAGAGGATGAACGGTGGAAGACGGCGGTCATTTTAACATTCCAGTTCTGGTTCGTAATTAACGATATTTCTATTTTGACTTAAATTGCAAATTAATTTGTACATTTGCAAGTTTAGGACAATAGTTTCGTTTGATCCTAAAAGTTTTGTTGCGAGTACATTCAAGAAACTTTTTCTGTTTTCAAAAGGTTTGTTTAGACTCAATAGTTTTTGCTTGAGAAATTATTTTTCAATATTGTAAAGACCTACGTAGGTTTTCACGCCAGAATGTGTAACACCCCGATGCCATAATAACAAAGGCGCCCAAAAGGGTAAGAGTATCTGGCCGTTCGTATAATACAAAAACAGATAGTAACAAGGCAAAAATTAAGCGTGTATAGCGGAAAGGCGCAATGGCTGATGCCTCGCCAGTGCGGGTTGCTAGAACCAATGTTAAATAAGCAAAACATCCCACAAGCGTGGCTCCTGATATCATTATCCATTGTTCGCCATTAAGAATTACGAATGAGCTATTGAAAGGTATTACTAAAATACCCCCTAAAGCAACTGCACCAAAAGCATAGATAGAAACGGTAAGCGAGGGAATATTATTTTTTACTTTTCGTGTTACAAGGTCGCGTATGGCTAGAAAAAAAACTCCAAGTAGAACCAAAAGAGAATGGTATTGGAAACCACTTATACCAGGCTTGAGAATTAGGATTACTCCAATGAAACCAACAAAAACAGCACTCCATCGACGCCATCCAACATTCTCTTTAAACATTAAGGCAGAACCCAATGTAACTAGAAGTGGGGTCACTTGCAAAATTGAGGAAACAGTTGAGAGAGGAACTAAAGAGAGAGCAGTTACGATGAAAACTGCGCCAAGCATATCTGCAAGCGTACGAATTCTTATTGTTCTACTTTTTAAAATATGCGGTGTGAACACGGGAATACGACGAATTTTTGCAATAGCATAGAACAATAAACCAGCCAAAACGCCAATATATATCAGAATTTGTGATACTGGCATAAATGAAGATAACAATTTAATGAGTAAATCTTCTAATGCAAATCCGGCCATTGCTAGGGTCATGTAAAATATTCCACGCAAATTTTCCAAGATTGGGCCTGCCTTTTTATATTTTTGAAGACATGATTATTATGTTCAGGGAATCTAAATTCTTTGTTTCCTATAAATATTTTGTCAAAAGATAAAGTTTAAATTTTACAAAGTGCTCCAATAATAATAGTCATCGTTTTTTCAAAAACTGAGTGATACCCTCTGGTAGGACCATATAGCGATTTAGAACTGGCTTTTTGTTTTCCAACCCGTAGGCACACATAGGAAACTAACGTTTGAGTCGTTACTATCCCATCGCGAAACTTTCACTTTTCCATCTTTAAGTTCTGCTTCCCCACCCACGACTTCCCATTTGCTACTTCTACCGAAAGGAAGATTTGAGTCTTAATTATCACTTAAAAGAAAAATTTGGGTTTCACAGTCTTGGCGAGTCATTTGGTTTTTACTCTGTACCTGAACATAATTACCCGAATCTTTTGGATAAGAAAATATCGTTACAAGCGAAAATAAGGCTGAATTTGCATATACGCTTGATGATGTTAGCAAAACAACTATTGTAGTTACACTTTTAAACACACTTTTCATATTATAGTTCTACACTTTTCTAACGGTTTTAAAATTTTATTATTGATAAGATTTAGTATCGCAATCTAGTTTTTTATGTTATAGCTCACAAGTGAAAAACCATTCATAGTGTCTATAACATCAGCACATTTTGTTGGGTATTCGTAATCACAAATTGCTATCTTTGTGAGGTAGTCACCCTCGGCTTTGGCGCTTGGTATTAATCCAGTTCCTTGTAAGGCAAGGAAACTGGTAGAAAATGCAATCAATGTAAGTATTATTTTTGTATAATTATCTATCATGTGAGTTCTCTAAGTCAAAAGTTTCATTTAATATAATCGGGTTAAAGGCTACCTATTGTAACATTAGATTTGAAGGTTTAAAAAGCCCATTATGACAGTCCCAACTCGCTCTAAAACGTATATTTTGGTGTTACTGATTTTAAGTTCAACGCATCTCTTAAATGATTTGATGCAATCACTTATTCCAGCATCGTACCCTATCCTAAAGTTAAATTATTCGTTAAATTTTGTTCAGATCGGAATGATTACTTTAACTTTTCAGATTGCTGGCGCTTTGTTACAGCCTTTGATTGGAATGATAACTGACAGATACGCCGCACCATATTCTCCTGTTGTTGGAATGGTGTTTACTCTCTTCGGACTATTAAATCTTGCATTCGCACAGACCTATGAAACAATTCTTATTTCAGTTGCATTAATAGGTATCGGTTCATCAATTTTTCATCCTGAAGCAACCCGAATCGCACGTTATGCTGCAGGAAGACGTCAAGGATTCGCTCAAGGTGTTTTCCAAGTTGGTGGGCAAACGGGCGGCGCACTTGGGCCAGTTTTTGCCGCATTGATTATAGTGCCGTGGGGCTTGTCCAGCCTTTCATGGTTCGCCGTGCTTGCCCTTTTTTCTATGGTTCTTTTAATATGGATTGGTGGGAAGCAACACGAAATTAGCGCTGAATTTTCTGCAATGCAGAAGCGTCAAAAAACAGAAGAGGGAACAAAGGTACACGGAGCCAAAGTTATCAGCGTGGGCCTTTTTGTTTTGACCTTTTTGATGTTTACAAAAAATCTTTATGGCGAAAGTTTTCGTTCGTTTTATACCTTTTATTTAATTGAACATTTCGGTTTATCCATCACTGCATCTCAATGGATGCTCTTTATTTTTCTTTTTTCAGCAGCGGTGGGTGTGTTGCTTGGAGGGATTATTGGAGATAGAATAGGCAGATATTGGATTATATGGATTTCAGTACTTGGACCTTTGCCACTCACTCTTATTCTCCCTTATGCGAATTTATTCTGGACCGGTATTTTAACGGTTATTATAAACCTTATAATGGCTAGCGCTTTTGCGTCGATTTTGATTTATGCAATTGATCTTTTACCTAATCGAATAGGTTTGATTGGTGGATTGTTTTATGGATTAAACTTTGCGCTTGGTGGAGTTGCGGCAGGATTTTTGGGCATACTTGCTGAAAATTATGGTGTTGAGACTGTATATCTAATTTGCTCTTTTATGCCACTTGCCGGATTGATGGCATGGTTTCTACCCCGAGTTAATGATACTTAGCTCTTTTGCTTTTTAAATCTTCTGTTGTTTTGGTAAAGTTGGAATATGGGAGTATAAATATTTTAAGGAGGCAGTTATGCGAGCTTTAATTCAAAGGGTTTTACAAGCTAGTGTGACTATTGATAATGAAGTTATTTCAGAGATAAAACTTGGGTTGTTGGTGTTTATTTGCGCCATGTCTGAGGATACCGAATTAAATGCTGAGAAAATGGCCCTCAAAATATCAAAGATTAGAATTTTCAATGATGAAAATGGAAAGATGAATAAATCAATTTTAGATATCGGAGGCGAAGCAATTGTTGTTAGTCAATTTACGTTATCCGCTGATACAACCAGAGGAAACAGACCAGGTTTTTCTGCTGCCGCAACACCAGAAAAAGGTGATATATTGTATGAGTATTTCTCAAAGGAATTTCAAAAATGTGGTATTCCTGTGAAGAAAGGGGTTTTTGGAGGAGATATGAAAGTATCACTTTTAAATGATGGGCCAACAACTATTTGGATTGATAATGCAAGTTAGTATTATTTTTTCTTAAACAAAAACTGCACAACTAATATTAGGAAATTTAAGTTTCAGGATGTCAGTAAAATTTACTTCTAATTTCTGGTAAATAAATGAGACAGATAGTAATGCCTTGGACAATAAAAAACGCAGGTGATACAATGTAAAAAATCAATAAATAAAATATATCCTGCGAAAATTGTGATGGATTTAAAAGCTCACTTAAAAATCCTAATATTATAAAAGCGCTTACCATAGGAACAAATAATAATACTCCGAGGTATTTATATCTTAGTAAAAAGTACGAAGTTATAAAATATCCAATAGAAAATATAAAAAATAAAATACCGCCTATATCTGTTGATGGACTAGAAGACATAACATTATAATTTGAGAGTCGAACAGAAGCACCCCAGACGATAATAATCATAAGCATTGAGATTTTTAACAGTATTATCCTAGTAAAAATTTTTTCAAAATTCATCCTGGTTTCCATAACAATTAATTACCCATCTGTTATCAACTTCTGAGTAACACTACCAGTAGGGAGGTATCACGAGTTGTTAATCCTTGCAAACAATGTGAACTTTGAAAACGGAAGATAGATTTGGGAATAAAAAAGAATTTTTTTGCTTCAGCATATAAAATAAGTAAGCAATAGGATATTGATTGGCTCTCTACTGATTGGGCAAAGACATATGATAACGAATTAAGAGTGATGGGCTATCGCTCGCCAATCAGGTGCACATCAGCTTTAGCTAAATTTGCCCCTCTTGAAACACCAGTCGTAGATTTCGGTTGTGGTACAGGATTATCGGGGTAAGCTTGTAAAAATGTAGGATTCCAAAATATTTTTGGAACAGAAATTAATATTAGCATGAGAGCCATTGCAAAGAAAAAGATTATTTATCAAGATATTTATAAGACAGATATAAGCAACCCATTTCCAGAATCTAAGCACTTTTATGGCATTTGTGCCGTTGGGGTTATAAGTTCTGGAGCGGGCCCGCCATCACTATTAGGCCAATCTTTAAAATGCTTAAAAATAGATGGTTTCATCTGTTTTTCTTACAATGACCACACTTTAAATATAATGCTACATGGAAGCATTGAAAGAGGTTAACGAATTAGGTGAATTAGAAGAAGTGTTTTACGAATATGGCGATCACTTAAAGTCTAAGAGTTTACGGTCAAACGTCTATGTTTTTCGTTAGAAAACGGATTAGTCGCACAATTCTGTTTAATTGATTAGTCATTATCTTCAAGGTATTATTAATCTTTTGAGCGCGGTCCGGGCGACAAGGACCCGAACCGACAAATCACATTAGTTGACCATGGTAAGTTTTAGTGCATCACCGCAGGAGCTAATACTGCTCACAGCCATTCCCTGATTATGCATCATTTGGCAATCAGCTGCTAATTCTTTAACATCAGCTTTTAAAGTTTCAGCGATTGAAGCCGTATTTAAAAACTGGTCAATTTGGGAGTTAAATGCTGCCATATCAGAACAATTTCCTGCCCATGACTGAGATCCCAACATAATAGCGCTAATAAATATGATTCCTTTGAATTTCATGATTTTATCCTTTATAATTATTTGCCATAGGTAAAACGTAATGATAAAAAGTAAAGAAGGTGCGAAAAAATGTCTCAACTTTGCAAAATTGAATTTTTCTAGGATAGTATATTCGTAAAAGGTCTTTTAACTTGTACCTTAGTAATTACCTGTTTTTTATTTTTAAACGGCTTTTTTCTTTCAAACGCTTGCGGAGTCGCTCGTGAGCCTCCTTACTACCATCATGTAAAGTCCCAAACCACTGGTCCAACGGTAGTATGCCATCAGCATAATTGCATTCAAAGTATTTGTGATGCAAGTAATGGGCATAGCTATCCGCATCAAAACTTTTACCATTGCGAAAATTTATTCGGTCAAATCCAGCGTGGCCTGGGGCAGGACTTAAACCGGCATGAACTAATGTAATAATAACAAAAGCAGGGTGAAAGGGGAAAATGAGGTATGCCAGTACACAAGAAAAATAAAACAAATGTTCTATTGGATGCATTGCTAATCCAGACCAGGGCCCTGGGTTAGTATTTTTATGATGAATCCGGTGGGCTATCGAGTAAAGTGGCTGAAAATGAATCAGGCGATGTATTACATAAAAGTGAAGGTCGCGCCAAAAATGAATTAGGAAGATCATCGAGATAAAGTAAAAAATGTTTTGGTCAATGCTTATGACTTCAATAAAATTATTTGCTGCAACCCATAAAATTCCTAATTCGAATGCTGTCCATGTTGTTACCCCACTAAAGAAAGTAAGAATAATATTATCAATATTTTGATTATTAAACATAAATTGTTTTGAGTTTTTGGAGGGCCATCGAAGATTAAACTTATATTCAGTATTTTGTGCACGTTTTATATATAAACGGTAATGAAAAGCTCCAAAATAAAGGGTGACAAGAAAGCTATTTCTTAAAAAAATTAATAAGGTCAGTTTGATGCTTGGATTTGCATAACTTTCTAAAGGAGGGGATAAAAAAAACCAAGCAATTAGGCCGATACTGACGTACAATGTGTTCCAAGGAAGAAAATAACCCGGAATAGACATTATCCATTTGACTGCAGCTAGGGGTTGTACAGGCCAAATAAAAATTGGTGGGTATCCAACGCGTTTGTAAGGTTTATAATTTCCTCTCGAATCTCGACGTCCGAATTTTGATTCAATCACCGTATTTATCCTAAGCTATCTAAAAGAAATAAAGTTAGGGGAACCGTGATACTAGCGATTATAGTAGTCCCCATTATAGCTGTGGCACTCCGTCCACTATACGCGTTGTAGAATTGAGATAAAGCAAAAACATTTGCAGCTATTGGTAGACATGAAAACAAGATAGCTACTTTTATCCAAAGAATATCCAATTCCCTAAAACCAAACATTGAGCAGGATAAGAAAATGAGTGCTGTTAGAATTGGATGGACTACTAATTTGAGAACGACTAGTGATCCTATTTCATTTTTTACTGATGAAATTGGCTGCCCGACTAAGGTTACTCCAAGGGCAAAAAGTGCTGTTGGAGCCGCAGCACCCGCTAACATTTCTAATAAAAGAGCAGGCGTTTTGGGGATTCTTATACCTAGAGACAACGCAGAAAACCCAAACAAAACTGATAATAGTAGTGGATTTCGAACCATTGAGTGAATCGCATTTTTTAAAGATTTTTCAAGAGAGTTAGAATTTGATTGGGCTTCTGATATAGCTGTTAAGGTTAATAAAACTATAGTATCTGCGACTAATATTAAGGCCATAGGTACTGCTGCTTCATGACCAAACGCAAGGATGCATAATGGAATTCCAATATATCCATAATTTGGATAGGAGGCGTTCAAAGCGAACATAGCAGGGTCAGAATTTGAAAGGGAAAAAAATTTTCGTGCTATGACGAATGCTATTAAGAAAAGTATAATTGTCGAAATCTCGTATTGAAAAACAAAAGAAACGTCAATGGCGGTAGTTATCGGGCTTTGTGTAATTGAAAGAAACATAAAGGGTGGAAGAACAACAAAAAAAGCGAAACGAGCTAATGTGTGCCCATGATCTGTTGTGAACCAACTCATTTTACATGAGAAGCTACCTAAAAATATTATTATAAAAAAGGGAGTCGTAATAGTAAGGATATCAATCAAAATTATCTCTCAATTTAGGGGGTGGTTTGCTGCTAATTCTCTATATATAAAATTAAAATTGGTTCTTATCATGTACATCTTGTTTTAGTCCAATAGATAAAATCATTTGTGTTCTCAGAAAGCATGTTTTGTTTTCTGTGTGATATTATTTTGAACCGTTTACATGGTTTGAGTGAATTTCTTTTGGCTAGCTTTTTACTTAAAATAATTTTATTTGAATAAATAAATATTATTTTAACGATCAATAGAGTTTGAATATTTTCCAGATATATTGGAATTTATATTTTTTTTGTTTCACAACATATTGAAATAAAGTTTTATGTTGTGGTAATTTTACTTAATTTTAAATGCAAACAAGTGGTGACAATTAGTTAACCTCATTTATTTCAGGAGATCATTATGGCCCCCAAACTTGTTTCAACAAATATTGTTGAGTATCAATCAAAAGCCCATATGGAGCTTTCGATCTACCGAACAGAGAATGCTCTGAAAGATACTATAGATAAGATGAAGGCGAATGGTTTGCATAGGTTAACCGTTAGTCAAATCTTGAATAAAGCTTCATCTTTCAAGTTGTCTTTTAATTGGTAATACCTTGACGAAAAGGCTTTTATAAAATGCCAAGAAATTTTGAACCAAAAATTGGCAGAAACGGACAGGTTGCCGGTAAAATTATCTACTCATCGAGGTATTGTTTTATTTGATTTTACTTGATTCTATATGGTTTTTTTAAATAAAATTAAGTTTGCGACGGCTTTAAAGAAATAAATCCTAAATTTGGTTAAGTGCCCTAATGATATTGCTTCAAAAGCTTGTGATTGAAATAATAAATTTTTTTGATCAGAACGTAAAAAATGCATCTGAAAGAGATGTAGTGGACCGTTTGAAGACCGTTCCCCTCAGGCACGAAAATTTTGTTAGCTTGAAAGTAAAAAAGATTCCTAAAGAGAGGGCGCTTGAAAAGGCATTATCAACAATTTCAGGGAGCTCTTTGAAAAATATTAGGGGGTGTATTTATAAAGCTTATTCCGAGATGCATTGGAATATTGATTCTGGTTTGTTTTATGAAAAAGATTCTGGAATTGGGCAGCAATATTTAAATGGCAATATGCATGCAGAATTTATTGGGCCTGAGAATGGTGCATTTAAATCGGATGAATTAAGATTAGGATTATTTTTATTGGAACCCAATATATTCTATCCAGATCATAAACATGAAGCGCCTGAATTATATTTAAATTTAACAAATGGAACTGAATGGCGGTTTGAAGGAATGCGTTGGCAAGAAAAAGATTCAGGGAGTATAATTTATAATGAACCGTTTTGCGTGCATGCAATGAAGACGAATAGGTTGCCCTTTTTATCAGTCTGGTGTTGGCCTAATAATTCGACAAAAAAGTGTATTGTTGTTCCGCAGCGGCCATAAGATGAGTAGGACTGCAAATGGCTAGAGCTGACATATATATGCTGATTGAGGCCGGTGTTATTATCTTATTGGTTGGATATATGTATTGGAGATCAACTAGACCAAGGAAATAGCTTTATTATCTAAGAATGCTATTTAAATTGATTGTGAATGTGCAGTTTCCCGTTGATTTATAGATTATATGATATGTGCTTATGCTTATCTTGTATCCTCTTGATAATTAGTACTCCCAAATCTTTGTAATTTTATCTATTCTAAACCCTGCAACATTGGCAAACTGGGTGTTGATACGTTGTTCAGCATTTTCAGGCGACGTACCTTCGATAATCAATGAATTATATTCAATTTCTTTTTTCCCATCAGTAAGGGCGATGATATGGAAATCAACTTTGTATTCAGTTTCCCAATTTTTCATTTTACTCACTTATCATCACTTTTAGATGTCCAATAAAGATATCCGATAAGAACTAGAAAACCTTCACCATCTAACAAAAGTATAAGTAAACTATATCCATAAAAGTATCTTCACAGACGAATCTTATTATGTAAACGTATAGATCTTCAATAATTACTGAAAGATTAGTACCCTTTGAAATGCAGATACTTGGTGATTTTCAAAAATTAAATCGATCAGCTATAACTTGTAAAGGTTATCTTTAGCATCAAATCGCTGGACGAAGGTATTCTTTTAAATGCTAACAAAAAAAACTCGAGTAGCAATTATTATAAGTTTCGGTTTAGATGTATAGTATATGACTGATAATGAAAACACAGCCGCCACTTTATTCGTAAATGCAGATGCAAAAGGTCAGATCCTTGTCTGTGAGGAAGGGCTTAGTTTTTGGGGTGGTGTTGATCCAGACACTGCTAAAATAATTGACGTCCATCATCCAAATTATGGAGAATTAGTTACCGGTAAGATCGTCATGATGTCTAGCTCGCGGGGCTCATGTAGTGGAAGTGGAGTTCTACTTCAACTTGCACGTAAAGGGCTTGCACCAGCTGCACTTATTTTTTGGAAGCCAGAGTCGATACTCACGCTGGGTGCAATAATTTCAGATCGACTTTTTAGCTGTCCTGTCCCGACTATTCGACTCTCTCGAACATTATATAAAGCGCTGTCGCTTGCAAAAGAAGCTGAGATTAAAGATTTAACTTTAGTCTATTCAAAAAAAAGGATTTCATTGTCTTTACCCAGTATCGAGAACCTTAGGCTTACTAAAAATGACATTCAAATGTTAGATGGTAGTGAAGGGCCGGCAAAACAAATTGCAATGGAGGTAATTTGTTTAATGGCTTCTATTCAGCACGCAGACGAACTTCTTGATGTTAACCGTGCTCATATTGATGGATGTATTCTAGCTCATAATGCAAATCTTGATTTTGCTGAAAAGATGTATGAAATGGGCGCCAAAACATGTATCCCAACCACGATAAATGCTATTTCTGTAGATAGAGAGAATTGGCGTAAACAAGGGCAACCAATTGAATTTGGACTAAAGGCCAGCCGGTTAGCAGACGCTTATGTTAAGATGGGTGCCCAACCTACTTTTACATGTGCGCCATATCTGTTAGATGACGCTCCAGAAAAGGGAGAAATTATTGGTTGGTCTGAATCGAATGCAGTTGTATTCGCAAATTCAGTCCTTGGTGCGTGGACGGAGAAGCACCCTGATTATTTTGATTTGTTTATCGCTTGTACCGGGCGTGCACCAAAGGCAGGTGTCTATTTATTTAAGAACCGGGTCGCTGTTTGCAAAATTAAAGTAACTCTCCCAAAAAAATTTGATGAATCGCTTTGGCCAATGTTAGGATGGCTCGCAGGAGTTAAGTCCCAAAATGGTATACCGGTCTTAACAGGTCTGGAGTTTGCTCGACCAAGTAGAGACGATCTAAAGGCATTCTCGGCAGCTTTTGGCACTACTTCGTCTGCGCCTATGTTTTATATGCAAGGGCATATGCCTGATGATACTTCTCTGCCATCCTCAGACTTGGATCAATTTGAGATTACTTGTGAGGATGTGAAAAATCTTTGGGTAAATTTTAATTGTGGATCAAATCAAATTGACTTGGTGGCAATTGGAAGCCCTCATGCATCGTCCTCCGAATGTAAAGATTTTGCGGATTTGTTAGGTGGTAGGAAGTGCGCGGGTGAAACAAAGACAATAATAACGGTTGGCCGAGAGACCTTAAATCAAATAACTAAAAATGGTGTATTGCAAAAATTAAAGAAATCTGGGGTTCAAATTATTCCGGATATTTGCTGGTGCTCAATAACAAAGCCAATATTTCCAGTGGAAACAAGAGTAGTGATTACCAACTCTGGTAAATATGCACATTATGGTCAAGCGTTAACGAGTAGCGACATTCGTTTTGGAGGGTTAAAGGAGTGTGCAACGGCGGCTTTGACTGGGTACGTAGACTCTAATATTCCGAATTGGCTCCTGTAAAATGAAACTGATACCCAAACAGTGTATATAATTTAACTGTTGCTCAAATAAGAAGATTAAGGAATAAGCTAGAGGCGCTATCAAAGAATTTTGATAGAATATTTGTTTTAGCACAGAATATTTTAATTTCAATTTAGGCCCTTTATGCTTTTAAAATTTTATAAAAATCGATTTAAATGTTGTCAAATCACCTTATTGATTTTTTTTGCTACAACCGTGTGGGGTCAAGAACAGACTGCCGGTCATGGTAACAATTCAAATTTCTCAATCGGCATGGCCTTTGTTAGCAGTGATCCAGTTTACATAAATACTAATAGGTCAGCTCGATTGATACCTTTTTTAAGTTTCGAGTCTACTAACCTTCGTCTCAATCTAAGGGAGGGTGCAACCTATAAGGCTATAGTGGAAAAAGATTACTCCATTGAAGTATCGCTTTTGCCAAATTTCCAACCCTACAAAAGTTCGGACTCAATCTCCTTAGATGGAATGTATCGAGCTTTGACCCTTGATGGTTCAATGGCATTTTCTTATTCGTTTAAAAGAGGACTCGATGTAAATTTAGAAATCGCCACAGAATTATCTAATCAGTTTGAAGGTCATATGGCTGATTTGTCATTGAGCCAATTCATTCCAATTTTTGGGATTCCGTGCGTTTTAAAAGGTGGAGCAAAGTGGTCTGATCAAAATCGAGCGCAATATTTTTATGGTGTTGAGGAAGATGAGGAGCGCATAGGGCGTTTAGCCTATGAGGTTGGTTCGATAATCATTCCGTATTACTCGGTCAATTTCTTTTATAGCTTGGACTCAGATACAATTTTATTTGCAAATTTAAATTCCAAGTTTTTGCCTTCGAAAGTATTTAATAGTCCAATTGTTGAAAAAGAGTCTTCTACAAATCTTGTTTTGGGTATCGGTTATTCTTTTTAAAAAAGATTTTTTTTGAAGTGGAATAGCAATAAATTAAATTTTAGCAGTTTATTAATAAAAAATTGCTATTAGCAAACCCACTGAAATTAATGCGAGTCCGGCTATAATATTTGTTATTCGAATGGTATGAGTGGAGGACAAAAATGATCTAACTTTTAACAAAAAATATATAATTAAAATGTTTCCTATGGCTGGAGTAATACATGAAATAGCAGAAATTAAAATTAAATCTGAAATTGTAATTTCATTTGTATCAAAAAAGGTTGGTAGTAAAGTGAAATAAAATAATGCAGCTTTGGGATTAGCGATCACTGTTAATAAGCCGGCTGACACCCCTGCAGAAAAACCAGTTTTTGTTAGTTTATCGTTAACCTGAAGCTGATTTTTACTTGAGGAAACAACTTGAGCTCCCATAAAAATGAGAATTAAAGCGGCAACATAAGGTAAAAGAGTAAAAATATCTGCGTAAAGGGAAGTTATAATACCTAGCCCACCATAGACGATGAATGGCCACAAGAAATCTCCAAGGAGAACTCCGAGAACGAGTGCGATTCCTGATTTAAAACCACCTGAGACTGTACGAGCTATAATTGCAATCCAAACAGGTCCAGGAGTCAAAAATAAGATCACTAGTGCGCCTGAATATAAAATTAATTGGCTGACACTTACAGTCATTAAAATTCCTAGGTTTACCAAAGTTCTATAATTATAAATATTTACTTTAAAGCCATTGTTGTTTTCTATTAAAGCACCGTTTTACATTTAGGGCCTGTCTGTGATATGTGACATACCCCAAATTGCAACGATCACCCAAAAAATACAATATGATGGCAATGTAACTGCGAGCGTATAAGCTCGTTTCCGTTGATTTCTAGCTTCTTGTAAGCCATCTTTTGATTTAGGATCCACAGAGTGGTTCCTATTTTTTTTTCTTACATTGTGAATGTAATTTGAGTAGATAATGGCGATCCACAGCAACCAAAGTCCCATGATTGCAGACAAAATTTCAACAGCGTAAATTTTCATTAAGGTTATCACGTGTCAAATCCTTTCAACATAATTGCTGCACCAAAACAACCAACATTCTTTACGGTCAAGGTAAGTCGCTCTTAGTCCTTTAGCAACTAACAAAAACCTGGCGTCCTTTATTTACTCAAATAGTGGCTCGGGCAACGAAATAGGTAATCCATGCGAAGCGATCGCATAGATGCATTAGTGTTTTAGTTTGGGTGTTTGGTAATAATAAACATATTCATTCTCAATACTTTTTTAAGCAATATTTGTTGGTGTATTACTACTCGCAGGTTATAATGTTTTGAGTTGTCTTTTATTTTCGGACTTGTAATTTGAAATATGATTACTACCTCTAGAGTGTGATGCCGATACGGGTCATATCTATAAATCCCTCAGTTTATGGGTCTGTCATGATCATGAATTGAGAACTTGCTTAAAAAAGGAGACAAAAGATGACATTTATTTCGACACCAAATTTTCGCTCTTTCGTAGGGTTCGACAGCCTTTTTGACGAATTGGAGAAAGTTTCAAATTTTAAAGAGAATTCATATCCTGCCTACAATATTGAAAAAACGGGCGATCTTTCTTACGAGATCACTATAGCTTTGGCTGGTTTTAAAGAAAGTCAATTAAGTATTGAAGTAGAGCAGAGCGTGTTAACAATTTCAACTGTAAATGAAGAATCGCTAGAAAATAGAAATTATTTACACAAAGGTATTGCTACGAGGGCATTTACCAAACAATTTAGGTTAGCAGAGAACGTTGAAGTGGATAATGCTTCATTCGAGAATGGCCTGCTTATCGTGAAATTGCACAAGAATATACCAGAAGCAGATTTACCTCGTAAAATTGAAATTAATGCGAAGCCCAAGAAAATAGCCACACGAGCCGCATAGCTTAAACTAATAAATTGGAGCAAAGTGGTCGTTGCTCCAATTTGATTACGTTTAGTTCATAGTATTAGAATCCTCCAAACGCTTTTCTCTAGAAAAAGTTGATTACAATATTCTTGTCTTCTTTGAGTGCCAAGGATAGATAATAAACTGGTATCATCTTATCGGAGAAGAAAAAATGGCTGAGATGGCTGAGTCAGTCGTAATAGTGGGTGCTGGCTTTGGTTTAAGCGCCTCACTTGCCCGAAAGTGCTTCAATGCTGGAATGCATGTGACGTTGGTCGCTCGGGATATTGAAAAGATTAGACATATCGCGGAAGAGACTAAAGCCATGGTTTTTTCGTGCGATGCGAGTGAGCCTGAGCAAGTCAAGGAACTCTTCAAACAACAAGATAGGTTTAATCGGTCCTTAGATTTAGTAATTTATAATCCCTCGGCACGTGTACGCGGGCCGATTCACGAATTAGACATTAAAAAAACTAAAAAGGCGTTAGAAATAACAAGTTTTGGAGCCTTTTTAGTAGCTCAGCAAGCATCACAGCGGATGCTTCAACAGGGTCATGGCAGTATTTTTTTTACTGGTGCCTCGGCGGGGGTAAAAGGTTTTGCCAATTCATCTGTGTTCGCAATGGGAAAATTTGGACTGAGAGGCTTGGCACAAGCTCTTGCTCGAGAACTTCATCCAAAAAATATTCATATTGGTCATTTTGTTATAGACGGGGGGATAACGTCTTTGCCTCAAAATAGAGATGATGATCGCCTCAGTGCGGATTCAATAGCTGACACGTATCTTCAATTCCATAGACAGAGTAGAAATGCATGGGCGTGGGAGGTTGAATTAAGGCCTTGGGTAGAAAGATTTTGATATCTTTAATCTAATTAATATTAAGGCTGAAAAAGCTTATACTTTTATATTTTTATCAGTTTGAAAGCATTATTTCATGGCGATAACCGATCAAACAAAAGGCTTATTAATTACTTTTTTGGGGGTCATACTTGTTGTTCCAGACTCTTTGTTTGTTAGATTGATTACCGTTGATCCATTGGCGACTGCTTTTTGGCGAAGTGCTTCTTCGGGAACATTAGTTTTCTTTGGTTTGCTTATCTTTGGCGGTTGGAAAAACTTTAGAAATGTGTTGGTAATGGGTTGGCTTGGATGGTTTTATACTCTTCTTATTGGTTCCACAGCGCCCGCGTTCGTTTTTGCAGTTTCGAAAACAAGTGTTGCAAATGTGGTTTTTATCTTAGCCTCAATGCCAATTTTTTCTGCTATCTTTAGCCGTATTTTTTTAAAAGAGCGAATTCAGCTACGAATTTTGATTACTGCACTATTTGTCGTGATCGGCTTAGCATTTATTTCTTTTGGTTCCGTTAATTCTGAATTTTCTTCATGGCGCGGTGACGTTTGGGCCCTTTATGTTTCTATAGCTTATGCGCTGGCATTGACTGCTGTGAGAAAACTTAAAGCTTTCTCGATGATTCCAGCAATACCGTTCGGTTATATTGGCGCCGCGATCGTGATATCTTTTTTTACAGATCCACTTTTGGGGTTTTCTCAAAATTGGATTTTATATTTGGGACATGGCCTATTTATAGCCTTGGGAACTTGTTTGTTAGCGATTGGTCCGAGGTTAATAAGTGCCTCAGAGGTAGCTCTTTTAATTTTGTTAGAATCAGTTTTGGCTCCCCTACTTGTATGGATTCTGCTTGGTGAAAATCCAGGTGAATGGGCTTTAATTGGAGGTATGATAGTGTTGTGCTCTTTACTAATTTCTAATGTCTTAGCAGTCATAAACGTAAAATTGAATAATTAATGCGAGATTCTCCTGCGGAATAAATGTAAGAAATTTTCTAAATAAAAAGCATTACCAACAAAGATTTCGCAGGTCTGATAAGCTTTTCATCAAAGAATTTACGCCCGGCTCCAAGGTTAAGTGTTAGTAAACAAAAAAATTAAAGAACTTTAATGGTTTTGGTTAAGGCCTTTGACGTAGGTTTCCATATCTGTATTTGTTTTGTTTATACCTCTTAGAAGCTCAATTTGTTCTTGTTGAAGGCTAATAGAGATATCTTGGTTCTCAATTTGTTTTTGTAATTT
>JAQWUC010000058.1 GCA_029242355.1 Paracoccaceae bacterium
CATTGGATTGCATCAAAGAGATAATTCTAGATTATTGAAGACTTTAAAAAATTTACGCGATCAAGGAAATACAGTTTTAGTAGTTGAACATGATGAGGAAGCAATACGTGCCGCAGATTACGTTTTAGATATCGGACCTGGTGCCGGAACGCATGGCGGAAATGTGGTCGCCAGTGGTGCTCCTGATCAAATCTTACAAGCCTCTGGGTCAATCACGGGTGAATTTCTTTCCGGCCTTCGATCAATCACAGTCCCAAAATTTAGACGTACTGGAAATGGTAAATCGATAGTGATTTCTGGCGCTTCTGGAAATAATTTAAAAAGTATTAATGTTTCTTTTCCTTTGGGGACATTTACTTGCGTGACTGGTGTATCCGGTGGAGGAAAATCCACTCTCACAATTGAAACACTTTTTAAATATGCATCAATGAAATTAAACGGAGCCAATCAAATCCCAGCAAAGTGTGAATCGATTGATGGTCTTGAAAATTTAGATAAGGTAATACAAATTGATCAATCTCCAATAGGAAGAACTCCTCGATCTAATCCTGCAACTTATACAGGTGCGTTTACACCTATAAGGGAGTGGTTTTCAGGCCTGCCGGAGTCTGGAGCGCGAGGTTATTCTTCCGGTCGTTTTTCGTTTAATGTTAAAGGGGGCCGATGCGAGGCGTGCCAAGGTGATGGTTTAATAAAAATAGAGATGCACTTTCTTCCAGATGTGTACGTTACATGTGATAGTTGTAAAGGAAAACGATATAATAGAGAGACGCTAGAGGTTAAGTTTAAAGGTAAGAGTATTGCCGATGTTTTAGACTTGACCGTTGAAGAAGCAGAACAATTCTTTTCGGCTGTACCATCTATTCGGGACAAAATGACGACTTTAATGGAGGTCGGTCTTGGATACATAAAGGTAGGGCAGCAAGCAACTACTCTCTCTGGCGGAGAAGCCCAAAGGGTCAAACTGTCAAAAGAGTTAGCGAAAAGATCGACAGGTAAAACCATCTATATTCTTGATGAACCAACAACAGGGCTACATTTTGAAGATGTTCGTAAATTATTGGAAGTACTTCATAAACTGGTTGATCAAGGTAATACAGTAATTGTTATTGAGCATAATCTTGATGTAGTAAAAACTGCTGATCACATAATAGACATTGGACCAGAGGGAGGTGATGGCGGTGGTAAAATAGTAGCTTTTGGCTCTCCGGAAAAGATTATATTGGAAAAGTATAGCGTTACTGGTGAGTATTTGAAGAGATTACTAAAACCAAAACCTTTCACTCCTTCGTAATTATTAAGCTTGACGTTTCTGCGTGATTGTTGTTGCGTCCATTCAACAGTATTAAATTGAGGTTTTTGAATGAGAATCGGTCTTTATCCAGGTACATTTGATCCACTAACTTTTGGCCACATAGATATAATTCGTCGGGCGGCAGGTTTAGTCGATAGGTTAGTAGTGGGCGTTGCTGTTAATAGAGACAAGAAGCCTTTATTGTCGATTGAAGAACGAGCTGAAACAATAAAAATACAGGTGTGTAAGATTAGTGAGTATTTAGATATTGATATAGTAATCCATAAGTTTGATAACCTATTAATTGATTGCGCAAAAGATGTCGGTGCATCAGTGATATTCCGAGGGTTGCGTGCAGTGTCAGATTTTGAATACGAGTTCCAAATGGTCGGTATGAACCGAGCATTAAATGATAAAATTGAAACGGTCTTCTTGATGGCAGATGTTAACCATCAGGCGATTGCTTCAAAACTAGTAAAAGAGATTGCAAGACTAGGTGGAACTATTACGCATTTTGTGCCTCAAGAAGTAGCCTCTATTATGGCTAAAAAATTTGATCAAAATCATTCTTAAACGTGAAGGAGAACCGATGGCAGAACAAGATTTAAAAACCCTAGAAATACAATTAAAAAATGGTTTGGTTGAAGTCTCATTGTTGCCGGAAATAGCACCTAAGCATGTTGAACGCATAATCAATCTTTCTGAAGCAGGGCATTATGACAATGTGGCGTTTCATCGCGTTATAGACGGTTTTATGGCTCAGACTGGTGATGTTGAATTTGGAAACGTCAAAATTGGCTGGAACAAGGCACGGGCTGGAACAGGAGGCTCAAATGAACCAAATCTACCAGCTGAATTTTCTAAACTTTCATTTGATAGGGGCGCTCTAGGGATGGCCCGTGCACAGGATCCTGACTCTGCTAACAGTCAGTTCTTTATAATGTTTGAGGATGGTCACTTTTTAAATGGTCAATACACGTTGTTTGGTAATGTAACCAAAGGAATGGATTTGGTAGATAAGATCACGCGTGGAGATCAAGATGATAATGGGTCGGTTGATGAGCCCGATATAATGATCAAGGTCAAAGTAAAATGAATCTTTCTTTTATGATTCGGATAATAGACACAGTGATTAGAATTAGAGGGTTCGCTTGTTACTTTGTAATCAGCATGTGCTTGTCTTCGGTAGCTTTTGCAGAGGACATACTGCGTTTAAATATAAACGGTCAGTCTTCTGGTTTTATCGATATTGCTTTAAATGAAAAAGATGCACCAGAACATGTTAAAAGGTTAAAATTACTAACTTTAGAAAAGAAGTATGATGGAGTGGTTTTTCATCGAGTTATTCCAGGTTTTATGGCCCAAACAGGTGATGTTAAATTTGGGAATATAGAAAATTTTAACTCGAGTTTGGTTGGGATGGGAGGATCGGACTACCCTGTACTTAGGGAAGAATTTTCGGAAGGTGCATTCCATCGAGGGACTGTTGGAATGGCACGATCGAAAGATCCAAACTCTGCAAATAGCCAGTTTTTTATAATGTTTGAATCTGCTCCTCATTTGGATGGTAAATACACTATTGTTGGTGAAGTGATTAGCGGCATTGATGTGGTGCTAGGAATTAAGAAAGGTTCAAAATCGAATAATGGAGCAGTAAAATCTCCTGACTATATTTTGACCGCAGAAATTATACAAAAAGATTAGTTATTTTTTGTAATTTGGTCGCTTTATTAATGCGTGACGCTTTTTTCCAACTGATAATTTAATTGGACTGAACTCCTTTATATCTGAAATTCTAGAACTGCTGTTAGTAAAATGTTCGTCGTTTACTTTAGCACTTCCGCTTGCAATCAGTCGTTTCACTTCTTTTCCAGAGGAAGCTAACCCTGCTTTGATAAACAATTGGCCGACAGTAATGTTTTTGTCTAGTTCTTCTTGACTTAGGACTGTGGTTGGCAAGGAGTTTCCAACGTCATTTTCCTGAAAAACTTTTTTTGCAGTTTCTCGTGCATTTTTTGCAGCTGTTCTACCGTGGCATAAAGCTGTAACTTCCGTAGCTAAATACTCCTTTGCTGAGTTTATTTCAGAACTTGTTGATGTATCAATGTTAAGACATTCTGCTAATGGAATTTCAGTGAAGAGTTTCATGAACTTTACTACATCTCTGTCTTCAGTATTACGCCAAAACTGCCAAAATTCATATGGAGATGTCAGGTCACCATTCAACCATATCGCTCCATTTTGAGTTTTCCCCATTTTTTGTCCAGATGATGTTGAAAGTAGCGGACATGTCATTCCAAAAACATGTTTATCAGCTGCTCGCCTAGTAAGATCAATTCCATTAACGATGTTCCCCCACTGGTCGGATCCTCCAAATTGTAAGCGACAGTTGTATTGTCTGTTTAGCTCCATAAAGTCATAAGCTTGTAAAATCATATAATTAAATTCTAAAAATGATAATGATTGCTCTCTGTCAATTCTTGATTTTACAGATTCAAAGGCTAACATCCTGTTAACTGAAAAGTGTTTTCCTATAGTTCGCAAAAAATCAAGGTAATTGATTTCATCTAACCAGTCAGAATTATTTATCATGATAGCTTTATTTTTTTTTATACCGTCATAATCTACATATCGGGTGAATACTGATTTAAGGCTCTCTATATTTTCATTGATTTCTTTTTCTCCTAAAAGGGGTCGGTCATCTGATCTGAAAGACGGATCACCAATTTTTGTTGTTCCGCCGCCCATTAACGTAATTGGTGTGTGCCCACATTTTTGAAGCCACCGTAACATCATTATTGGAACAAGGTGTCCAACATGAAGACTTTTGGCTGTGGCATCATATCCAATGTATGCTACTACTTTCTCACGATCAAATAGTTCGTCTAATTTAGATAGGTCGGTGCTGTCCTGTATAAAGCCCCGTTCATGCATAATTTTTATGAAGTCACTTTTAGGTTCGAAGAGCATATTTTTTCCTAGTATTAGGTTTAACGACTATTCTCAGTCATTCTTTTCCTTACGTAAGTATCAATTTTACTAATCATTAATTCCATTTTTGGTTCAAAAAAATGGTTTGCACCCTCTACAGTCTCGTGAGTGATCGTTATTCCTTTTTGTAGTTTAAGCTTTTCTGCTAAGTGTTCTACTTCCTGTGGTGGAACAATCTTATCCGCTGTTCCATTTATCAACATACCAGAAGACGGGCATGGGGCTAGAAATCCAAAATCATGATCATTAGCAGGGGGGGCTGCAGCTACGAATCCAGTTACTTCTGGTCGTCGCATCAATAGTTGCATTGCAATCCATGCTCCAAAAGAAAATCCAGCGACCCAGCATGATTTTGCATTTGGTATTTGATTTTGAAGATAATCTAGTGCGGCAGCCGCGTCTGAAAGTTCACCTACACCATGATCAAATTCTCCTTGGCTTCGTCCAACCCCTCGAAAGTTAAAGCGCAAACATGTAAAACCCATTTTTAAGAAAGCATAATGAATGTTATATACTACTTTATTATTCATGGTTCCACCCAAGTTAGACTGTGGGTGAAGAATAATGGCGATTGGAGCATCATCATTTTTTTGTGGGTGAAAACGTCCCTCTAGACGGCCCTCGGGACCAGGAAAAATTACCTCGGGCATATTAGTCTCCTGTTATAGGTATGCTTGACCAAATTGACATCATAGTTTAGAAAGATTCTAAGTTAAGAATTTTCTAATACCGTTGCTCAATAGCCAGTTAAATCTCTTTCGTCAACTTATCTATGAGGAAAAACTATATGAAGCTTAGCACTAAAGGTAGATATGCCATGGTTGCACTTGTTGATTTAGTGCTTAATGGAGCGGATAGATTGGTCACGTTGGTTGAAATTTCTGATAGACAAGGGATTTCGTTAGCATATTTAGAGCAGTTATTTGTGAAGCTTCGACGAGCAGGTATTGTAGCATCTGTTAGAGGACCAAGCGGTGGTTATAAATTAGCAAATGTTCCGGACAAAGTGCGAATTTCAGAAATTCTTTATGCAGTTGACGAAGGTATGAATGCTATGGCGCTTGGAGCAGGAGCGTCTGAAGCTAATTTCGAAACACAAGCTCATCACTTAACTGATAAATTATGGGAACAGTTATCTGCAAACGTATACGTATTTCTTCATCAAACCAGATTATCAGATATTATATTTGAACAGATGGTGCCTTGCCCTGCGGTGCCATCATTTGTAGAACTGGTGGATGAATGAGTAGTAAAAGAGTATATTTAGATTATAACGCAACTACGCCACTTACAAAGCCGTGTAAGGACTCAATGACCGATGCAATGTCTATTGTTGGAAATGCGAGTTCAGTTCATTATGAAGGTAGACGAGTGAGATCGTTAATAGAAGATGCCAGAGAGAAAATTTCTTCTGTTCTTGGCGCTGATCCTGAAAATTTATTTTTTACATCTGGGGCTACAGAAAGCGCATCTTTACTTTTGAAAGAACAAAACTGCGTGTGTGCTGAGGTTGAACACCCATGTGTTGGATCTTGGTGTGAAAAATCGCTTCAGGTATCAAAAAGTGGAATAATTAAAATTGATGATTTAAAGTGGAACACCGTGCAATTAGCAAATTCCGAAACTGGAATCTTACAACCTTCTGTAAGAGGCTTATACATGAGTGATCTAGTTCAAGCTGTGGGAAAAATAAATTTCTGTTTTAAAACTTCTGGAATTCGGTCTGGTATAATTTCGGCACACAAGTTCGGGGGACCCCAGGGTATTGGCGCAGTAGTTACCGAAGCAAACTTTAACTTTAAGCCTCAAGTTGTTGGCGGTGGACAAGAAAAAGGACGTAGATCGGGAACAGAAAACTTAATCGCAATTGTAGGATTTGGTGCTGCCATTGAATTTGCGAAAACGCAATTAGATGATGGTATCTGGGAAAAAATTGAGGAATTACGAAATTTGTTCGAAGAAGAGCTTGCCAATAGGTCTCCGAGTACTATTTTCGTAGGTAAAGGAGGTGCGCGTTTACCTAACACCTCGTGTTTTATTACACCGGGTTGGACTGGGCAGATGCAAGTGATGCAAATGGATCTGGCTGGATTTTCTATTTCAGCTGGATCGGCTTGTTCGAGCGGAAAAATTAGGAGAAACGATACGCTAGTTGCGATGGGTTTTCATCCAGAACTGGCAGAGTGTAGCGTTAGAATATCACTGGGAACTAAAACAACTAAAAGTGATATACATTCATTCATCAAGGCCTGGGCGCAGGCCCAAGATGATCGAAACAAACGAGTTGCTTAAATTTATATTGTAGAAATTAGAAATAAAAAGAAGGAAACCGATGCAAGAACTTGATGGTCAATTAAGAGATGGTGTGGATATCGAAACTGTGAAGACAGTAAAATCTGTGGGTGAGCAATACAAGTACGGATTTGTTACGGATATAGAAATGGAGTTTACCCCAAAAGGAATCTCTGAAGATATTGTGCGTTTGATTTCTAAAAAAAACGATGAACCGTCTTGGATGACAGAATGGAGATTAGCAGCATATCGTCGTTGGGTTAAACTTGAAGAACCGAGCTGGGCGATGATTGATCATCCTCCCATAAATTATCAAGAATTATATTATTATGCTAAGCCAGATTCTATGAACACTAAACCAAAGTCGCTTGACGAAGTTGACCCAAAGTTATTGGAAACGTACCAAAAACTTGGAATTCCCCTTCAGGAACAAATGCAGTTAGCGGAAGTGGAACCGGACGATACACTAGAACAAAATACTATGTCGAAAAAAGTAGCTGTTGATGCTGTTTTCGATAGTGTTTCTTTAGGAACAACATTTCGAAAATCGTTAGCTGAGGCAGGGGTAATTTTTTGTTCAATAACAGAAGCTATCATTACTTACCCGGATTTAGTAAAAAAATACTTGGGCTCAGTGGTTCCTACTAGTGATAATTATTTTGCAACCTTAAATTCTGCAGTTTTTTCTGCTGGATCATTTGTATACATTCCGAAAGGTGTCAAGTGTCCGATGGAACTTTCGACATACTTTAGAATTAACGCTGAAAATACTGGTCAATTTGAACGAACGCTAATAATTGCAGACGAAGGTTCATCGGTAAGTTATTTAGAGGGATGTACAGCACCTATGCGTGACGAAAATCAATTACATGCGGCTGTTGTAGAGCTCGTTATTTTAGAGGATGCTGAAATAAAATATTCAACTGTTCAGAATTGGTACCCGGGGGACGAGGATGGGAAAGGAGGTATATACAACTTTGTTACGAAAAGAGCAGATTGTAGAGGTGATCGATCTAAGGTGATGTGGACGCAAGTGGAGACAGGATCGGCAATTACATGGAAATACCCATCTTGCATTCTTCGTGGAGATAACAGTCAAGGTGAATTTTATTCCATAGCAATAACGAACAATATGCAACAAGCCGATACTGGAACAAAAATGATTCATTTAGGTAAAGCAACTAAAAGTAGAATAGTATCGAAAGGTATTTCCGCGGGAAAAGCGCAAAATACTTACCGTGGTCTTGTTTCAATTCATCCTAAGTCGAGAGACAGTCGAAATTTTACTCAATGTGACAGCCTTTTGATCGGAGATACTTGTGGTGCTCATACTGTACCATATATCGAGGTTAAGAATAATTCCTCACGAGTTGAGCACGAGGCTACTACTTCAAAAGTGGATGAAGACCAATTATTTTATTGCAGACAAAGAGGTGTTGGTGAGGAAGAAGCAGTCGCTTTAGTAGTGAATGGATTTTGCAAAGAAGTTTTACAGGCGTTGCCGATGGAGTTTGCGATGGAGGCTCAAAAGCTTGTTGCTATTTCATTAGAAGGTTCAGTTGGATAACTTATAAGGATAATTAAGAATGTTAGCTATTAAAGATTTGTGCGTACGTTTGGAAGATGAAAAAAAAGAAATCTTAAAAGGCGTAAACCTTACAATTAAACCAGGAGAAGTTCATGCGGTAATGGGACCAAATGGATCAGGAAAGTCTACTATGTCATATGTTCTTTCTGGAAAATCGGGTTATGAGGTCACAGCGGGAAGTGTTGCGTTGAAAGGAACGAATATTCTCGAAATGGAACCTGAGCAAAGAGCGGCCTTGGGTCTTTTCTTAGCCTTTCAATATCCGATTGAAATTCCTGGTGTTGGTAACATGACTTTTTTAAGAACCGCTTTAAATTCTCAAAGGAAGTTTAGAAATGAATCTGAGTTAAATGCAGCTGAATTTTTAAAATTAGTAAGAGACCAAGCAAAACTTCTAAACATAGATACCGAAATGCTCAAGAGACCCGTAAATGTGGGATTTTCAGGTGGAGAGAAAAAGCGAAACGAAATATTGCAGATGGCTATGTTAGAACCAAGTATGTGTGTTCTAGATGAAACTGATAGCGGTCTTGATGTTGATGCAATGAAAATCGTGGCGAAAGGTGTGAATGGGCTAAGAAATAGAAACCGTTCTTTTCTTGTTATTACGCATTACCAAAGGCTTTTGAATCACATTGTGCCGGATGTTGTTCACATTATGGCCGATGGAAAGATAATTCGGTCTGGAACTGCTGAACTAGCTCTTGAAGTAGAAACTAACGGCTATGCCAATTTTAAAGAGATTGCTTAGGTATGGAAAAAATTTCACCCAAGCGTTTTAGTTTAGCGAATGATCTTTTAGAATTGAATTATCCGAAGAATCAGACTTCAAATGACTTAACATCTGCTCGGGAAAAGGCTCGTAAGAGATTTAAAAATTTGGGTGTTCCTTTACCAAAAGATGAATACTGGAAATTTAGCTCGCCGCAAAAGTTTACTTCTCTGAAGGTGGAAAATAAAAAAATGATAGTTCCATCAGACTTTTCTATAGATTTAGATACTGGTGATATACAACTTTATTTTATTGATGGCGTTTTGGATGAGAAAGCTTCAGATTTAAATGCTACTGATGATAATTTAGATATAATTAGTATGACAAATGATAGTAGAGTTAATGAGACATGGATTCGAGAACTTTACGGGGAACTTGAAGCTGCAAGTAATAAAAAAATAAAAAAATCATTAGCTGCATTTAATACGGCATGTGCTTCTGGCGGATTATTCATTCGGGTAAAACAAGGTTCAGCGAGAAGGATAGTCATAAATTATATTGGTAAAAGATTAAATTCTAACTCCATAATTCATCATTTAATAAGGCTAGATGCAGATACCAATCTTACATTAATCGAAAAAGGAGAAGGGGCTGATCGATCAAGTCGAGTAACTGAGATTGATCTGTTGCCTAATGCTTGTTTAAATCATATCCGGTTTTTTGGTAACAAAGTGATTTCTGATTTTTTGAGCCAAATTTTTGTACGCCAAGCGACTAACAGCAGTTATAAAGAATTCTCTTTGGTGATCAATAACGAATTTATTCGAAATGAGTTTTATATTTCACTTGAAGGAGAAGAATCAAAAGTCTCGCTATCAGGTGCTAACTTGGGTGCCGAAAATAATCTACAAGATAATACTATTTTTATTGCGCATCTGAAACGAAATTGTAAGAGTCGACAAGTATTTAAGAACGTATTAACAGGTAAGGCCACCGGCGTGTTTCAAGGTAAGATCTACGTCACTTCAGAAGCACAAAAAACTGATGGTTACCAAATAAGTAAAGGTCTTTTGATAGGAAAAGAGAGTAAGTTCCTTACTAAACCTGAATTAGAAATTTATGCTGATGATGTCGTATGTTCGCATGGTTCTACATGTGGTGCTATTGACGAAGATAGCCTTTTCTATCTAACCTCTCGAGGTGT
>JAQWUC010000059.1 GCA_029242355.1 Paracoccaceae bacterium
GCGTCCCACTCGCGGAAAAAACCGACTCCAAAAACACCTCCAAGCGCTATGTGAGTTGAACTAACAGGAAGTCCTAACCAACTTGCTATTATTACTGTAATGGCCGCGGATAGAGCTATGCAGTATCCTCTCATTGGATTAAGTTTCGTTATTTGACTTCCAACGCGTCGTATTAGCTTGGGACCAAAAAGAAACAGCCCAAACGAAATTCCAAAAGCACCTATCACCATCACCCAAAGAGGAATGATAACTTTAGATGAAAAGGCACCAAATTGAACTGAATGTACTATTGCCGCTAGAGGACCTACTGCGTTCGCAACATCATTTGCTCCATGAGCGAATGACAAAAGGGCTGCCGAAAATATTAAAGGGACCCTGAAAAGTATTTTGATTGATTTATTTCTATTTTCGAGACCGTGAGCTTGTTTATTTATAAGCGGGTTACTTACAAAATAACTGAGAAAAGCAATGAAGATCCCGATTGCTAAGGCGATTGTAAGATCAATCTTTATTATTTTTTTCAACCCTTTCATCGCCAAATACGTAGTGAATGCTCCAACCATTATTGCAATTAAGATAGGTACCCACTGACGAGCACTTTTTATTTTATCATCTGTGTAAATAATCTTTGACTTTATTAGGGAGAGGAAAAGTGCCGCTATGACTCCGCCTAATACGGGCGAAATTATCCAGCTTGCAGCTATTTTCCCCATTGTTGGCCAATTAACTGCGGTTAGTCCTGCTGCGGCAATACCCGCGCCCATGACGCCACCGACCACAGAGTGGGTAGTTGATACTGGTGCTCCAACCCAAGTCGCAAGGTTGACCCATAAAGCCGATGAAAGAAGGGCAGCCATCATCGCCCAAATGAAAATATTTGGATCGTTAATTCCTTCAGGGTCTATTATTCCTTTAGAGATGGTAGAAACGACATCACCTCCCGCTAAAAGGGCGCCCATACTTTCAAAAATAGCGGCTATCGCTATTGCGCCAGTCATTGTAAGTGCATTTGCTCCAACAGCTGGTGCCATATTATTGGCTACATCATTTGCACCAATGTTCATAGCCATATAAGCGCCCATTATGGCGGCAGCTATTACAATATAATTAGTAGAGCCATCTGTCAAAAATATTGAAGATACCAAACCAGCTAAGATTAAAAACGCCAATGCAAGTCCGGGTGCAACCATCGGTTTGGTCACATATAAATTTGCCGATTCGAGAACAGAAATTCTTTTTAAGTCGCGATCAAGCGTTTTCCAGCTATTTGATGGGGTTTGATCAGCCATAAGGTTTTTTTAAATCCTTGGAGAAGCGAATCGACAGTAGATTTTAGATGTCGATCGTTTAACGGAGCAGAAACTATCTTTCAAGGGTTTTATTTAAGTATAAATATTTACTTTTGAATTTTTAAAGCTTTTACCTAAAAACGACACATTAATGTCGAAACGGGATTGGAAATAATAGAGCTTATGATATTTGGTTATCACAGGAAATGAATTATATGGGAATTTCTATGAACAAGCATCTTAAGCCTCTCTCTTTTCCAAATGAGTGTCCAGAGCAATACATCCCGCTCGATCACGAACCAATGTTTAGTGCGAAGAAGCATCTTAGTCTTGAAAAACCCGAATCAATCTACTCACTTAAAAATTTAGGTTATTCCGAGGAAGAAATTGTGAATTGTGAGTCTTCTTTTGGTTTTTGCTCAGCTTTTAGGATTTTATCTGAAGAGGGTGTGAAAGTAATGAAGCATATTTGTGAGCGTATATATAATAATCGTAATGAAAGTGCAGGTACTGGTGCTAATCGCCTTGGGAGTTATGCACGAGGAGCTGGGTATAGGTCCAAATTTATCAGAGATTTTTGTGATAGTCCTGAGCTAGCAAAACATCTTTCAACGATTGCCAAAGTAACATTGGGTAGGCACTCTGTGCCTGCAGTAGCATGCGGAATAAATTATGCACCAGATGATATCACAAAAGCAGTGGATACTTGGCATGTTGACTCAGTAAGTTTTGATGTCGTTATGATGATGTCTAACCCTTTATTAATAAAAGGAGGGGAATTCCAAATTTTTAATGGGACGAAGGAAGAAGGTCGGGATTTATTAGGTATTAGTGGTGAAGAAGGCGTTGATGCGTCTCTTCCACAAGAAAGAATTACCTCTATTCCGTTTCCTTCAGCTGGATATGGTTTTTTGCAACAAGGAAGTATGATTTTTCATAGGGCTTGCCGACTTCTTGAAAAAGCAGATCGAACGACAATGATTCCATCTTTTGAAATTTTGCCTCGCAGTGCGCAGGATGATACAAACTCAATAAATATGTCGGGTTGGAGTGATCCAGGTATTTGTCCGGAATTAGCAAGACATGAAATATCTCGTGCTTCAGCTCGTCTTGAGGAACTCTTGGAACAAGTGAGTTTAAAGGATCATCCTAGTGATCTTGTTAGGAAAATAGATAGGGCGGTAAATAAGTTAATTTCATTTAAAAATAATTTGGAGGAGAGTTGTAAGTGATAGATACGAGCGCTTTTAAAGATTGCCCAATACTGGTGACTGGCGCCGCCGGATGTATTGGTGCTTGGACTGTAAAGTTACTTTCAGAAGCTGGGGCAGTACCAATTGTTTTTGATTTAACAGAAGATAGGCAGAGGCATGAATTAATTATGAATAATTCTGAATCTGTAATTTGGGAATTAGGTGATATTACAGATTTTGATCGTTTGCAGACGGTAGCGGAAAAGTATAAAATTGAGGCGATCATTCATCTTGCGGCACTTCAGGTTCCTTTTTGTAGAGCAGATCCAATCGGAAGCACCAAAATTAATGTAATGGGAAGCACAAATATAATTGAGCTTGCTAGGCAGAAAGGCATTTCCCGTTTGAGCTATGCAAGTTCAATTGCCGCCCAAGCAATGGATGATAATGAGTGGCTGGCGACACTTTATGGGGCGCATAAATTATGCAATGAGCAAATGGCGGCTGTCTATTGGCAAGATTGGGGGCAGCCGAGCGTTGGAATAAGACCTGCAATTGTTTATGGTCCAGGCCGAGACCAAGGTATGAGTTCGGCTCCTACGATCGCTATGCTCGCCGCAGCGGTAGGAAAGCCCTACGAAATACCGTTTTCTGGTCCAGTAAGCTATGTGCACGTAGAGGATGCTGCCTTACGTTTTATTAATGCAGTAGCTAAATCGTATGATGGAGCCTTTGTATTTGATTTGGACGGAACACCATCGAGTATTGAAGAAGTTATTGCGCTCATTAAATCATATCGTGGTCACTCTCAAATTAGTTTTAAGGGTGGTGCAATGCCATTCCCTTCTGATGCGGATAACGGTAAACTTAACGAGTTTTTGGGAATTGACGGATGCCGTCCTTTTGCTAGAGGAATCGAAGAAACAATGGCTGTGTTCAGTCAAGCGAGGGATCGAGGCTTAGATCTTGAACAATTACTTAATGAAACAATTAAGAGAAATTCGTGATTATTGTGAAGTTCAAAGATAACGAAAACTTTGTTTTTTAGTTTACAATTAAGCAATAAGGGGGGGGGTGAGGTTTAGTGTCGTCGGAACGCATTGTGATAGTAACAGGCGGGTCACAAAATATAGGTTTGAGTATTGCACAAAAATTTAAAAAAACTGGTGCAACGGTAATATCTGTTGACCTAAATCCGCCGCCAGATGACTCGTTTGATTTTATTCTAACCGACATTTCAAATGAAATGAGTGTTAGAGAAATGATGGATAGGGTGGATAAAGATTTTGGCCATCTTGAGGTTTTAGTAAATAACGCTGGTATTTGTACCGAGTCACTCATTCAAGATATTACTGAGGAGGAGTGGGATCGTGTCATGGGGATTAATACTAAAGGAACGTTTTTTACGACGAAATATGCCCTTGAATTAATGAAAAAAGAGTCTTCCGTAAAACCGTCAATTGTTAACATTAGCTCAATTGAGGGTTTAAGTGCTAACCCGCTTCATGCTGTTTATGCAGCTTCAAAGGCAGCCGTTAAGGCATTTACGCATAATACTGCTCTTGAATACGGACAATATGGTATTCGATGTAATTCGGTGGCTCCAGGTTGGATTAATACCCCATTTAACGATAAGTTACTTAATCAGTACCCGGATCGCAATGCGGTCAATGCTGAAATTGAAGCTCTTCATCCAGTCGGTCGGTTAGGAACTCCAGACGATGTAGCAGATACTGTGTTTTGGTTAGCGAGCTCTGAGGCTAATTTTATTACGGGCCAAGAAATAATATGTGATGGTGGCCGATTAGCAAAGCTTCCATTGCCAAAATTGTGAGGTTAGATATTTTTTTTGACGAATAATAAAAATAACAATTCAGGGATACAGAGAGATCTGCAGAATAAACTGGTGCTTATTACTGGGGGTGCAGGTGGAGTGGGATTGGAATGTGCCCGGCATTTTGCTCAACTGGGAGCTGACCTCTTACTGATAGGTCGTCGTAACGACCAATTAAAAGCTGCAACCAAAATGCTTAAGAAAGAGTTTGATGTACGCGCGCATAGTTTAGCTGGAGATGTTCGAAATTCCGCGTTTGCTCAGCAAGCGGTTGAGTATGCTCACAAGGCATTAAATTCCAGTATTGATATCCTCATTAATAACGCAGGCACTATTTTTCGGGGTGATGTCTTAAAAACTGATGATGAACAATGGCGAGAAGTTATTGATATAAACCTTAATGGTGTGTTTTATTTCAGTCGAGCTGTGGTTAATCAAATGCAAGATGGCGGAGCAATTGTAAATATCTCATCAACGTGTGGAAGCCGAGCTTCCGCAGGCCTAGCTGCTTATTGCAGCAGTAAAGCGGCCGTTAATATGCTCACTAAAACGATGGCGTTAGAACTTGCACCGCGAAAAATTAATGTAAATGGTGTGGCTCCCGGTGCGATTAATTCTCCGATGCTTTTTTCTAAACATTTGAGTGATATAAACGACGCTAATATTATAAAGAAAAATAAAGATTCAATACCAATTGGTACGATTGCAGAGCCGAAAGAGGTAGCACGTGCGGTTATCTTTCTTTGTCATGAGAAGCATATTACCGGTGAAATAATTGCTCTGGATGGCGGTTTTACTGTCGCTTAACGGGATTTGGAAATGATAAAAAACTGAGGATTTTATATGAAAATTTCAAAAATAGTTATCTACCAGCATGATCTTCCAGTTAAAAATGGTCCGTACAAAATGGCTAATGCAAATGTGAATTGTTTGGACACTACCATCGTTAAGCTTACGAGTGATTGTGGTTTGGTTGGTTGGGGAGAAACTTGTCCTGTTGGGCCAACATATGCTCCAAGCCATGCGTCTGGTGCGAGGGCGGCATTAATGGAGATGGCGCCAAATTTAATTGGCCAAAATTTATTTCAACCTCGACAACTTACTCGAATAATGAATGGACTTCTAAATGGCCATAATTATGCAAAGGCGGCAATTGATATTGCGGCTTATGATTTGCTTGGAAAAAAAATTGGAATGCCAGTGGCAGATATTCTTGGTGGCGCAGTAACGAATAATCTTCCGTCTTATTATGCAACTGCGGTTGGACCGCCTGAAGAAATAGTTAGGTTGGCTGTTGAAAAATGCGGTGAGGGGTTTCCTCGGTTTCAAATAAAAATTGGGGGTCGAGCCGTTGAAATGGATATTGAGGTTATTCAAAAAGTATGGGAACGGATAGGGACAGATATGCGATTAGCGGTTGATGGAAATCGCGGTTTTACCACAAAAGATGCGGTTCGCTTAAGTAACGAATGCCAACATATTCCATTTGTTTTTGAACAGCCTTGTAATAGTCTGGAGGAGATCGCATCCATTCATCAGCGACTTCATCATCCCATTTATATTGATGAGAATGGGATTGATATTGCTACTGTTATTAGGAGTATAAGCTTAGGCATTGCTGATGGTTTTGGTATGAAGGTAACTCGTATTGGCGGTCTACATCAGATGAGTCTTTTTAGTGGAATCTGTGAGGCAAGAAGTTTACCTCATACTTGTGATGATGCGTGGGGAGGTGACATAATTAATGCCGCTTGTACACATATGGGGGCCACGATAAATTCCAAACTTTTCGAAGGAACGTGGTTGGCTCAATCTTATATTGAGGGGCATTACGATTCAAAAAATGGTATAAAGATTGAGAATGGCCATATCAAAGTGCCTAAAGGTAAAGGCTTGGGCATAGTTCCAGATGAAGGTGTCTTCAGGAATGAAGTGGCAATTTATTAGATCTTTTCCTAAATAAAGGCGTGTACGGAGTTATTAGCCTATTGGGTATATCATGATTGAAATTAATTTTTTATTTACGCTCATCACATTTTACTTTGTCATGTATGTAACACCCGGACCAAATAACGCTATGGTTCTTGCCTCTGGTCTAAAATTCGGTTTTTTAAAAACGATCCCAGTTATGACTGGTATAACAATAGGTCATATTCTTCAATTGGTTATAGTTTGTCTTGGTTTTGGCAAAATTTTTCAACTTTATCCGCATATCCAAATTTTGTTAAAAATAATATGCTCTGTTTATATGGTGTATCTTAGCTATAAAGTCCTTGGCTCCTTTAATAAGGTAGAGCGGAGTAGTACAAAACCAATTAGATTTCATGAAGCAGCATTATTTCAAATCGTAAATCCAAAAGCTTGGACTATTTCTAGCATGGCTGCCTCGGGTTTTATAATGAATGAAATGAACTTGCTTTTATCGATAACCCTAATTGCTTTGGTTGCCCTCGTTATTTGTCCTTTATCAATATCACCGTGGGCTGGTTTTGGATCAGCAATAAGAAAGTTTGTAAAAAATAAAAGAATGAAAATTATTATTGAATATATATTGGCAACTTTACTTTTTATCACTGCAACATTAATTATTTTAGAAATCTGACGGCAAGGGATAATTTGGTTTTCGCATATGGGGCCTTTGTTTTAATTAAACTGGAGAAATAGATTGAAACTTGAGTTTCATCACATAAACTTCGTATCAGATGATGTTGGTGAATTACATCGCTTTTATACTAATGTACTCGGTCTAGGTGATATCCCAATTTCTTCTTTCCCTCGACCTAAGGCAACAAAGAAAAGTGGGTATGATGGAAAAATAAGATTTGCAACGGAAGGGTCTATGCAAATGCATTTAGCGGAGAGAGATCTTACTGTTGCAAAAAAAAATGGGAAAGAAATTAATCCTGTAGAACGTGGCCATATAGCGTTTAGAACCGATGACATAATAGGGTTTATGGCTTCATTGGATGAAAAGGGTGTTATTTATTCAGATTATGGAACTACCTTTGCTAAGGAGTGGCATCAAATATTTTTTTATGACCCTGAAGGAAATATTATTGAAGTACATCAGGCCGTTTAACAGTTTTTTCATGTTTAAACTTTTCTATTAATGAACCATACATTTATGCTATCGAGCACTCGTCGATGAGTTTTCAGATTGCAGGTAGTGAACTTGTCAGGTTGTTCTTTTTAATCATAAGTATGAAATAGCAGTCATGTCAGTTTCCATTATCAAATTAGACAAGTGAATTATATTTTACATGTAGCGGCAAGTACTTTTTTACCTTCCAAAGCCTTTTAACGTTAATGGCGATTTTGGAATAGATACTGTTTTCTCTTCAGTGTAGAATTGTTCGCAAGAGTAACCTCCTTCTCGTCCGACACCAGAATTCCCAAAACCACCGAATGGCGCTCTTAACTCACGCATCATCGGTGTATTTATCCAAACAACGCCTGAGCGCATAGCATTTGATACTTTCATAATCGTTGGCATATGATCTGACCATACATAAGATACAAGCCCAAACTCTGTATCATTTGCTAAATTAATAGCTTCTTCCTCTGATTTGAACGACAAAAAACTAGCAAATGGACCAAAAATTTCTTCTTGACATGTTTTACTATTGTTTGATTTAGCAAGAACAGCGGTAGGCTCTATAAAATAACCATTTTTATGATCCGATGCTTTTTTCCCTCCAACCAAAATCTCATCACCATCTTTTTCTGCAGTATTTGCAAAAGATAATATACGTTCCATATGCTGCTTTGAGGCTATGGGTCCAATTTCTGTTTCATTTTTTAAAGGATCTCCAACAGTGATATTTTTGGTTCTTTCGATAAAGGAATTTACAAACTTATCAAAGATTCTATCTTCGACTAAAATTCTGGATCCCGCTAAACATTGTTGTCCGTTGTTTGAGTAAATTCCAATGAGAGCACCATCAAGCGCCCTTTCATAATCAGCCGAAGCAAATATTATATTTGCGGATTTTCCCCCTAGTTCCATAGTGCATGGAGTAAGTTGTTTCCCAGCTTCCATCATTACCTGTCGGCCTGTCACGGTGCCTCCGGTAAAGCTAATCCGATCAATACCGGGGTGAGCTACGAGTTGTGAACCAGTTACGGACCCTCTACCGTTAATCAAATTTAATACTCCAGGTGGTAAAATATCTTTTAATAAACTGACGAGTTTCGAAAGTGAGAAGGGAGTTTGTTCTGAAGGTTTTAAAACAGCGCAATTTCCAAATGCTATCGCAGCGGCTATTTTCATTGTGGCAAGCGCCAAAGGCGCATTCCAAGGAGCTATTAGACCTACAACACCAGCTGGTTCTCTATTTACCAATGTTAGGTATCCTTCTGTATTATCAAAGCGCTCACCATGCGCTTGACTAATATACTGAGCGAAGAAACGAAAATTGTAAGCAGCTCTTTGGATATGAAAGCCTTTGATCTCGCGTAGAATAAGTCCAGTGGCTAAGCACTCAAGACGAGCTAACTCATCAGCGTTGTCGAGGATGATTTGCCGACAATCCTCTAAAATTTCAATTCTTTTTTCTGTTGATAATTTGCTCCAATTCGACTTATCAAAAGTTTGCCGCGCAGACATTACGGCTTTATCTACATCATCACCTGTATCTTCCACTAAAACAGAAACTTGTTGTCCTGTAGCTGGATAAAAAATGGGAATTTCTATTCCTGAACCATGATTGGTTTCATTATTTATCCAACCATTGGTTAACTTTGGCGGATCAATTGGATTGTCAAAAAATGACATAGTTTTTATCCTTTCAATTGGCGATTAAATCTTTGTTATTATATAATATGCTAATTATCTTATTGAAAATAAACAGCTAATCATGGGTGTCAGGTGACTTAATGGTCTTTAAACAATGGACCCCGTCCTTCTACTTGATCGGTAAATCCTCGGGATCTTAGAGCATGCCAGTAAGTGGCTGCATTTATTGGAATCATTGGTTTTTTTAGTTCAATTGACATTTCATTGCATAGGTCAATCATGGATAGGTTTGTTCCTACTTGGACGAAAGCATCAATAGTATTATCGTTCATTTCTAGAACATGGCGCCTTAAATCCTCAGGTTGGACATGCGCAATGGCTACAGGAGTTGGGCATTTTAAACCTCTAAATTTTCTTACTTCAAAACCGCAATTTTCAAAAAATAAGGTCACGTTCTTGTCAGAAACGGGCCAGTATGGTGAGATGACGGCTATCCGTTTTACAGTATATTTTTTAAGCGCAGCTTCACAAGCAAATGATCCTGCAGACACATCTAGGCCACAATGATCCGAAAGAGCTTTCATCCTATTCTCAGACGCTTGACGCCCTCCCCAAAACATTAAAGCGGACATGCCCATTATGAGATGATCTGGTTCGCAAGTTATACACCTGTCTACGGCTTCATATAGAGTTGCACCAATTGCATCAACTAACTCAACAAATTGCTTGTCGTTTCCAACTTTCATATTAGGAATATGAATTCTCCCATAATGATTAGTGATGCCTTTCAATCTCAGATCATCCATATCGGGTTGGACTATTGTATTTGTGGATGGTGCTACAACAGCAAATTTACACTTCCAACCTAAGGCATCTTTTGACATACAAACCTCTCTTAAGCTATAGGTATAGAATGTTGTTTGAATTTAATCTAAATGTCAATTGGTTGTCTGGTTAGCTCTTATGATGACGGTCAACTTTGGAATTGTTAATTTAAACAAAGTAAGAATATTCACGAATTGTGCTTTCAGTTTTTATAAGTGTTACTTTCTATGTCGATCCTAACTCTCAAAGAATCTATCAAAGCTGGCGAAAGTATTTTGGCTCCAGGTGTGCATGATATGATTTCCGTGATTATAGCAGATAAAGTTGGTTTTCCAGCTCTATTTGTTGGAGGATATGGAATAGCGGCCTCTCATTTAGGGATCCCAGATGTTGGAATAATGACTTTTACAGATATCTTGGATCGGGTTCGAATGATTTCACAGATAACAACAAAGCCTATAATAGTCGATGCTGATACTGGTTATGGTAGCTTAATAAATCTACGGCACGCAGTGAAATCTTTTGAAAAAGCTGGTGCGTCTGCAATTCAAATTGAAGATCAAATTTTTCCAAAACGATGCGGACACGCTCAGGGTGTCGAGGTCGTTTCAGTTGATGAAATGTGCAACAGAATAAGAGTAGCCGTTGATAGTAGAAATACTGATAATTTTTTGATTATTGCACGAACAGATTGTCGCACAAATTTAGGGTTTGACGAAGCCCTTCGACGGGCGGAAGCATATTCAAGGGCTGGAGCTGATCTCATATTTGTCGAATCGCCTCAGACAATAGAAGAAATGAAAAAGCTTTTGAAATCTATTGATTGTCCGATGGTTTATAAGATGGTTCCTAATGGCGATTTAAGTAAGTTAGATTCCAAAGCATTAGCTTTATTGGGATTTAGCCTTGTAATTTATCCGACAGTAAGCTTTTTATCGGCAGCTGATGCTATGCAATCTGCATTTAATGAATTAAAGACAAACGGAATAGTAAAAAAGCAATCTCTCCAAAGCTTTGAAAGTTTTAGTAAATTAATTGGATTTGAAGATATCTATGAGTTTGAAGATCGTTGGGGTAGCTAGACATAATAAGGGGTTTAATCATGCAGTATGATTTTGTTCCGATGCCGCATCGGAAAATTCTAAAGTGGCCATATAGAAAACGAATGGCTCTGATATTGACTACTAATTTGGAATATTGGGAGCCCACTAAAGATACTGATCGCGTCATATATCCGGGTGGACCTGGAATTGTCGGAGGAACACTGTCTGGTAACGTTTATGATAATCCCAATTGGACTTGGCGTGAATATGGTCATAGAGTTGGTGTGTGGCGAATGTTTGATTTATTTGAAGAGGCTGGTGTTCCCACTTCTTGTACTATCAATGCAATGATGGGAATTGAGCGTCGAGCAGTCGTTGATCATGCTGTGAAAAAAGGCTATGAGATTGTAGCGCATAATTATGAACAAACAGAACTTCTTACCGATTTTCAGGATGATGAAGATAAAGAAAGAGAAGTAATACGTGCTACTTTGGATGTTTATAGGAAAGTAGTTGGTCGCGATGCAAAAGGATGGCTCTCGTCCTCGTTAAGATCAACACCAAACACAATTGATCTAATTGCAGAAGAAGGTTTAACTTTTTTTTGTGACTTGTTAAACGATGATCAACCATACCTCGTAAAAACAAGGTCTGGGCGAGATATAGTATCAGTTCCATATACGTCAGAAGTAAATGATTTCACTGTTTTCTTGAGGCAAGGTAAAGATGTGGACGGTGCATTCAACGTTTTTAAAGAACAATTTGACTGGTTGTATCAAGAAAGTCATATTAGTGGGCGTCATATGAATATCGGGCTTCACCCACACGTAATAGGTCAACCATTTCGTATTCGGTCACTTCAGAAATTTTTAAAATATGCAACTCAATTTGATGATGTCTGGTTTCCCACACGCGAGGAGCTAGCCGAGTGGTATCTTAAAAACCATCATAATCATATATCTTGATTTTTCAGTTGACTTTTTCTAGTTCTCTAAGTGATGTGATCATGGATGATCGCATAACGTAATCTTTATGTTTATTTTCGTCTGCAACGGTTTCTTTTAACTCATCATAGTATGCCAATCTTTGAGTTGGGTCTGATGCGTTTAAAATCGCTCTATTTCTTAATGCCTGAGCTTGCACAGTCTCTATTGCTACTTTGCGCCTTTGGCGTTCATATCTACCCATTGTTTCTAACGGGGAACCATGCCAAACCGCCGATAGTTTTTCGACTAAATTGATTGCATCGTGGATGCCACCGTTCATACCCATGCCTCCCAGCGGGTTATTAACGTGCGCAGCATCTCCGGCTAAGAAAATTCTGCCTTCAATATATTTATCAGAAACTCTTTCATGCACTTTATACGCAGTCTTGTGAACTACTTCATAGGGGTTTGCCGATGGAATAACTGCCTGTAATCGTTTTTGAACATTCTCGGGGTCCATTATGAAATCTTCAGAATGTTCAGGGTTTGTTGGTAATAATACTCTCCAAAGGCTCAATGTTTTTAGAAGTACTAACCACTCATCTGGGTCTGAAATATAAGCTATATTAGCTAGATCTGGTATAGCTTTTTCATATTGAAAATTAGTAGAGAGCACTAGAAATATTTCAGGGATTGTCATTCCTTCAAATTTTGCGTTAATTGACTTTCTAACAATAGAGCGTGCTCCATCTGAGCCTATTAAAAATCTACCATCATATTGATTTTTGCATCCATCCTTGTCGATCGTCTTTACCCAAACACCGTCGTCGTTTTGACCAACTTCTTCAGCCGAAGTGCGTGTGATTAACTCTCCGTCCGGGTGACCCTCAATATAAGTTCTTAATGCTTTGGTAAGCTTCCATTGCTCGCATTGCAATCTGAAGGGAAATTTTGTTTCACCCTTTAGCAGGCTCAGATCAAAGCTGGCAACAATACCAGTATTCCTATCTCGAAATTGCCAATGTTTACAGATTAGCCCTTGTTCAACGAGTTGCTCGGCTATCCCTAATTTATCCAAAAAGTCGAGCGTTGGGGGGTGAAAGGTCGAAGCTCGAAGATCTTGTGCCAAATCAGTAGTCGCTTCGATTAATTTAACAGGAATCCCTGCAGAAATTAAAGAGGCCGTAGCCACAAGCCCTACTGGTCCAGCTCCTACCACTAGAACTGATTTATAATCGTTACTCATTCTATCAAACCTTAAATTCCTTCTCTGGTATCTTATAAGAAGTGGTGGAAGGAAGTCAAAAATTTTTTCTGGACAAGTTGTTCATTTCGGTCTCATTATTACTTTAATGGTGTCTATTTTTTTCTTATTGTTTTGGGATCGTGAATTATGTTTTTTGAACAGTTACTTCAACAAGTTATCAACGGTCTTATGCTTGGTAGTATCTATATCAGTGTTGCCGTTGCTTTTACTTTAACAATTGGGATTTTAAACTTTCTAAATTTCACTATTCCAGCTCTTTATATGTTAGCAGGAATGGTAGGTTGGTCTTTATCGCATTATGGATTGCCTTTTGGGATTAGCGGTCCTCTTAACTGGGCAGTGGCTTTATTAATTGGAATAGTTTGTGCGATATTAGGATCGCTGTTGGTTGAACGTTTCACTTACCGTTATTTTAAAATGAAACATGGTGATGCGACAGAGCACGCAATCCCCTTAGTATCATCTTTAGGTTTTTTATTAATTTTTGAGTACTTAATATTAATCGCTCATGGATCTGACACCCGTGGGTTCTCTACGCCTTTTTCTAATACAGACTTGAGGCTGTTTGGCTTTATCATATCGATTCCACAGTTTCTGAGTTTGATTTTTTCAATTTTGATTGTTGCGGGTCTTTCCGTTTTATTGAATCGAACAAAGTTGGGTAGAGCTTTGAGGGCCATCGCTGAAAATCCTGAAGTAGCAACCTTAATGGGTATTGAAGTGAATAAAATAGTGCCAATAGTATTTGTAATGACAGGATTTCTTTGTGGTGTTTCGGCGTCAATCTTTGCGATCAATTATCACGAGGTAAGTCCTTACATGGGTGATCACGTTGGAACCAAAGCGATAGCTGCAATGGTTATAGGTGGATTAGGTTCCGTTTGGGGTGCGATAGCAGGGGGTCTTATCGTTGGCTTAAGCGAGACGTTATCGATTTACTTTTTTGGTGCGTCCTCAGCTCAAATAACAGTTTGGGGATTATTGCTTATTTTGCTTGTTTTTAAACCTACGGGTCTTTTTGGGCATAATGCAATTGGTAAAGGTAAATTCTGATGACTGGCTATATGTCTGGGGTATTAGCGATATTAGGCATTAATATAATTTTTGCTTATTCAATTTATATTACGGCTGCGACGGGACAGCTAAACCTTGGTGGTGCAGGCTTTCAGGCTATCGGTGCCTACGCTAGTGCGATTCTTTCAAATGAAATGGGTTTTCCAATTGGGTTAACACTAATATTCGCATCAATTTTTGGAGGATTAATAAGCTTTTTAATAGCGTTCCCAATTCTTAGGACGAAAGGAGTGTATATGGTTTTGGCTACATTTGCCATTGCCGAAATTGTTGCAGGAGTAATTTTAAATAGTGATTATTTGGGTGGTCCCACAGGAATTGTCGTAAACGATTATATCGAAACTGAGCTGATTTTGATCGTTGCAGTTACCGTAGTCCTGTTTGGTTTTTATTTAATGTCTACGCGAATAGGTTTAGCTATGAGGGCTGTGCATGACGATGATGCAGTAGCTAATCTTATGGGCGTCAATACGCGGGCGATTCAGATTGGTGCCTTCACGCTCGGTGGTGCTATAGCTGGTCTTTCAGGAGGTCTCTACGCACTTTATTTTGGTTTCGTGGAAGCTCAATACTTTAACGCTAATATTTCAATTTTTGTTCTTCTTTTTGTTCTAATAGGAGGAACACAAACCGCATGGGGGCCCTTAATTGGAGCTTCATTTTTTACATTGATACCTGAAGCTCTCCGAATAGGTGATGATTGGCGATTTTTTATTTTTGGAATTATTATAGTGGGTATGATGATTGTCAGACCAGAAGGTATAGTGACACGGGATGCTTTAGACAGAGTTTGGTTTAAAATTTTAGGTAAAACAAATGTCTGACACAATACTTAAAATTTCTAACGTCTCAAAGAGCTTCGGAGGCGTTAAAGTATTGGAAAATGTGACATTCGAGGTAGAAAAAGGAAATAGACATGCTTTAATCGGACCAAATGGAGCAGGAAAGACTACATTATTTAATGTTATTTCAGGAATTCATGAACCAGATGAAGGTAGGGTATTTTTTGAAGAAAACGATTTAACCCAGTTTCCCTCCCGAAAAAGAATAGAAAAAGGACTCTCGAGAAGCTTTCAAAACATTCGTTTGATGCCACATTTATCAGTTTTAGAGAATGTCATGCTTGGTCAATATAGCAGGTTTGGCATCGCTGATTTACTAAAGCCTTTGAATTTTTCGATAGAATCGACTGGAAAAATTGAGGCAACCGAAACTTTGAAGCGCTTTAGAATTGATCTTTACGAAGGTCGAACTGTGTCAAGTTTGCCTTATGGTGTGAGAAAAAAGATAGAGGTTGTTAGAGCATTAATGGCTAAACCTAGACTTTTAATGCTAGATGAACCAGCAGCTGGTCTCAATACTGAAGAAACTGACGAACTCCGAAAATTTCTTAACGAGGTTAGTGATAGTGGCATAACTTTATTACTCGTGGACCATGATATGCCGTTTGTGAACAGTTTGTGTCAACAAGTGTCTGTAATGAATTTTGGTCAATTGATCTATAATGGTAATGTGCCGGGTTTGAGAAAAGATAAAAAGGTTTTAGACGCTTATCTTGGAAGTGATGACTAAAATGTAGGAGTTTCAATTGCTAAAAGTAGAGGATCTTGAAGTTAGATACGGCCCAATTCATGCTTTAAAACGTGTTTCAATGACAGTTGGAAAGTCTGAGATTGTTACCGTGGTAGGAGCAAACGGTGCCGGAAAATCTTCGCTATTAAAAGCAATCGTTGGGGCTGTAAAAAGCTCAAGTGGGAAGATAATTTTTGAAGAAAAAGTTGTTAATGGCTTGACCGCCCCGGATAGAGTTAAGTCTGGGTTGATTTTAGTACCTGAGGGACGGCAGATTTTCGTGAGTATGACGGTTGAAGAAAATCTCTTGATAGGAGCTTATAGTCAACATAGTTCTCAACAAAGGCAAGCGATAGAATCAATTTTTGACCGGTTTAAAAATTTGGCCGATCGGCGCTATCAGCTCGCATCGGTCTTATCTGGAGGTGAACAACAAATGCTCGCAATAGGGCGGGCTATGGTCGCTCGACCCAAACTGTTAATGTTGGATGAACCATCATTAGGTTTGTCTCCAATTTTAGTTCGACAGTTGTTTGAGTTAATTGAGGAACTTAATAGTGAAGGCATTTCAATTCTCATCGTTGAGCAGAACACTAAGTTAGCGTTAAAAACTGCTCAGAGAGGGTATGTCCTTGAATTAGGGTCTGTAAGACAACAAGGTTTGGCGTCTGAGCTAGCAGGCGACAAAGGTTTGGCTAACGCATATCTTGGTGATAGCGTGTAATTGTGCTAACTATAAATTAGTATTAATAAGTATAAATAAGGAGGAGTAAAATGAAGATTTTCAAAAATAGTATATGGAGTGTATTGGCGCTCTTACTCTCTGTTTCAGGAGCTATAGCTGAAGGTACCTTAAAAATTGGTCATATTACTGGAAGGACTGGCTGGTTAAAAGGACCTGCTTTGTCTGCCACTGTTGCCGTGGATATAGCTGTAGCAGAAATCAATGCAGCCGGCGGTGTTAATGGAAAAATGCTTGAAATAATCGAGTTTGATAGTGGTTCTGACCCAAAACAAGCTTCTCTTGCCGCTAGAACGCTCTCTCAAGACCATGATGTACTCGCAATAATCGGTCCATTCTCTTCGGGTGAAGCAAAAGTGGCTTTTAATGTTGCCGAAAGGGAAAAGATTGTAATGATGTCCAATGCGTCATCAGCTCCCGGTTTAACAAAAGATAAAGAATGGGCATGGCGAATAACAGAAGATGAGGGCAAACAATTTGCAAGATTGTTGACAACATTTAACAAAATGGATGTTCCGCGTAATTCGGTGGAAATTGTTTATGTATCAGACGAAGCAATTTCAGCGGTGGTTGGAGAGAAACTTTATCCCTTTTTATTGAACAAATTTGGAATTAAGCATGGAAAACCAGTTGCGATCACTTATAAGAGCTTTGATCTGGCACCGCAAATAGCTCCTATCGTTGCTAATAACCCAGACATGGTTGCTGTTGCTGGATTGCCTGAAAATGCATCTAAAACTATTCGTGAGCTTAAACGTCAAGGTTATAAAGGAAGGATGATAGGAAGTCAGATTTTTGCTGATCCGAACATCTTGGAACTTTTTGGCGATATGGCTGAAGGTACGACTTTTATGGCCGGATTCCATGCGGATTCGTCTCCTAAAGCTAATGCTTTTAACAAAAAGTTCGTAACCGAAACAAATGCTAAGGGCATTAAGAAACTGGGAGCTCATCATACCGATGCTCAGTCATATGATGCGGTTTATTTGTATGCTCAAGTGATGAAAGAACAAAATGTTTCTGGCAACAAAAAGAACCTTGCGGCTGATAGATTAGCAATAAAAGAAGGGCTTAAGTCAGTAAGTTTTTCTGGTATATTAGGTGACAATTTGTGTTTTGCAGGAAATGATGCAGAGCTTCCTGGGTATGTAATTCAAATCAAAGATCAAAAATGGACGCTAATTGATAGCCACGCCCCTGATCCTTGCTAATGGTTTACAAAAATTTTTAAAAATGAGCAAATGCGCCCTCGTGGTGCATTTGTAAAACAGAGCTTGTAGTTAAAAGATTTCTTGCCATTTACTTGTTAAACCGAGTTCTTTAATGCGGGTTACTTGCTGTTGTGGCGATGACATCGTTTAAAGTAATTTGTAAACGGTAAGAGTTTTTAAAATTTCTTTCTATTTAATTGTTTAAAATCAATATAATTTAGGATTTGAAGGCTATGAAAAATTTAGTTCTAGTAGGTGGAGCTGGTGGAATTGGTCGATCTTTAGCCAATAGGGCCTTCGATGAAGGTTGGGAAGTTACAGTTATGGATTTGGAAACATCCATAACAAAACATCCGCCAAAAAAAGGTATTGAGACTAGGAATATTGATCTATCAAACCATCTTAGTATTTCAAAAGCGTTTAAAGGGTTCAAATCATTATCTGGCTTGGTCAATCTTGCCGGTTTTATGCATGGGTTGAACTCTCTTGAGGATATAACAAACGAAGAATTCGACGAAGTAATAAATGTAAATTTGAGAGGCGCCTTTATTGTAGCAAAAGAGGCGATTCCTCTATTAAAGTCCAACGGAGGTTCCATGGTGAATGTTGTTTCGGGACTAGCTTCTAATGTTCGGCCTAATTATGGAATTTATGGTGTCTCTAAGGCTGGATTAATTAATCTTACAAAAACATTGGCATTAGAAGCGGCGCCTAAAGTTAGAGTTAATGCGGTTGGACCTTCTGCTGTGGATACAGCTTTTCTTAGGGGTGGAACTGGACGATCTACTGAAAATGAACCTATAACACTTGATATAGAAAATTATACTAAGATTACGCCATTAGCTAGAATTGCCATACCTGATGACATAGTCGGCCCAATTATGTTTCTCCTTGGATCAGATAGTAAATTTATGACCGGCCAAACACTCTGGGTTAATGGTGGGGGGTATATGCCGTGAGTTCTGAAAATAATTTAAGCGGTCGAACAGTGCTAATTACTGGTGGGACACGAGGTTTAGGCCGTGAAATGGCTTTATGTTTAGCTAGGGCTGGCGCTACTCTATGTATTACAGGTACAAAAAGAAGTGATGATTTTTATAAAACAACGTCTGAATTGGCGTCTATTTCGGGTGATAATAATTTTATTGCGGAAATTGTTAACGTGTGTGATCGAAAAGCGACGACTGATTTCGTAGACTTATGCATTGCTAAATTTTTCAAAATTGATGTTCTCATCAATAATGCTGGGAGGGGAATGAGACTAGTATCTGAAGAATTTAATACTATCCCAACAAAATTTTGGGAGGCGGACCCTTTGGCCTGGTCTACAATAGTCAACACCAATATAAATGGTCCTTTTTATGCCACGCTGGAAGTGGTGCCTCATATGATCAGAGAAAAGTTCGGAAAGATAATAAACATTTCTACCTCAGCTCAAACAATGGTTCGAAGTGGTTATTCGCCATATGGGCCGACAAAGGCATTTCTTGAGGCAGCATCGCGAGTATGGGCTCAAGATTTAGATGGAACGGGAGTTGATGTAAACGTTTTATTACCCGGTGGAGCTGCTGATACAGATCTTCTGCCACCTTCAAATAATAAAAAAGGTGCAGATGGAAACCTCCTACCAGCATCAATAATGAATGATGCGATTGTTTGGCTTGTATCTGATGAATCAAATGGCATTTCTGGAAGAAGATTTATTGGAAGGTATTGGAATAATTTAGATTTTCGTCAAGATGGAAAAGGATTAAATCCCCAAATAATGTGAAATGCAGAATGAAACAATTAGATTTAGCTGACTTATCAATAACAGGTCTTACCGATATTCAAACATTTAGTTTGCCTGTTGAAACTTTGTTTCCAGATTTTACAAAAATTCATTTGGAGGAGTTACAACGCTGGGATCCTTCAATTGTATCTCATGGATTGGTTCATTTGACTGTCAGGTCATGGTTATTACGTCACTCAGGTAAAATTATTTTAATAGATGGTTGCGTTGGTGCCAACAAGGAGAGGCCAAATCATCCAGATTGGCATCGGCGATCTGGATTGGAATGGTTGAATGCTCTTAGTGCTGAAGGACTTCGTCCAGAGGATATAGATATAGTAATGTGTACTCATTTACATGCAGATCATGTTGGTTGGAATACTCGTTTAGAAAATGGAGTATGGGTTCCAACATTCCCGAATGCGCAATATCTTTGTGGTCGATTAGAGTATGATTTTTGGCTAAGAAATTATCAAGCTTTTGATAAGCATGGAGCTTTTGCTGATAGTGTTTTGCCAATTGTCGAAAAAGGTAAAATGCAATTAGTGGATGATGGGTGGGAACTTTCTGATGGCCTCGCCGTTGAACTAGGTTCCGGTCATACCCCGGGGCACCTTTGCTTAAATGCTAAAGCAGGGGCAATCTTTTGTGGCGACGTTGTGCATTCTCCGTTGCAGTTAAAATTTCCCGAGCTATCCAGTGCATTTTGCTCTAATCCTAAAGCTGCAAGCAAAACTAGAAAAAAGTTACTTCGAAGGATTTCTGAGACACACGATTTTTTAATTCCAGCTCATTTTCCAGACCCTGGTTGGGTAAAAATAAAAAAAGTTAAAGTCGGATATGAGACAGACCGATAATTGTTTTGGCATTTTTTATTTAATTCTCCTCGAACGCGTTGATGCAAATACCGATTAACATATCATTAAGTTCAGAGCTCAGAGGTTAAGGCTACCCTTGATTAGATTTATTGCCTCCTCTGTATCCATTAAATCTGCGTATTTGGCACTCATATCAAACAAATTAGCTTCGTGTGGCTCGATTGCTCTATCTCCAACAGCATCTGAAACCACAATTGTAATAAAATCACTTGAGATACTGTCAATACACGTTGCCCTCACGCACCCAGATGTCGTGACTCCTGTTATTAACAGAGTATCAACGCCTTTTTCTTTTAAAATAGATTCCAACTTTGTTTTGAAGAATGCACTTGGATATTGCTTTGTTACGCTAATATCGGTCTCAAGGATTTTTAAATCTGAATGGGTTTTTTGTGAATGTTTTCCTTCATCAAAATTACTCAATGCGGGTACTTTTTTGTAAAATGCACCTCCGTCTTCACCACCCTTTTTATATTTAACTTCAGTAAAAACTATGGGTATTTCGGTATAATTACGACAAAACGAAAGAAGCTTCTTAGAACTCTCTAGCGCCTTCTGGCAGCCGTCTCCACCATATAATGGGCTACTCTCATCAAAATATGCATTTGCAAAATCGATAAAAATTACAGCTAGTTTATTCCCATATTTTTGAGGACTATGGTACATAGCTCTAGAATAATTTTTTTCTAAATCGTCAGTCATATTGTTTTCCTTTTCGATACCACCATTTTTACACTAAATTATCCCTTCCTTCTTCAAAGATTCCAAGTCTTTTTCATTTTTTTTAAGAAGTTGCCTCAAAACATAGTCATTGTGCTCACCTAGCCTTGGGCCAACATGGTGAATTTGACCTGGATTATAGGATAGTCGGGGGGCCACATTTTGCATTTTTATTATTCCAAAATCAGGATGTTCAATGTCGATAATTGTATTTCTTGCTTTAAAATGTGGATCCTTGATCATATCTTTTGCTTTATATATCAGACCTGCAGGGATACCATTATCATTACAAAGTTGTTCGATTTCATCCAAATTTTTTGTTTTAGTCCAGTCGTTAATTAAATCATCTAGTTCGCTTTGATTTTCCCCTCGGGATGAATGAGAGTTATAGCGGTCATCAGACGCTAATTCAGGTCTACCCATAATGTCGCATAACCGAGAAAAAACTCGGTCTTGGTTCGCTGCAATTAAAATCATTTGATCATCTTTTGTTTGAAAAATATTTGAAGGTGCTACATTTGGAATGATTGTGCCAGTTCTTTCACGAGTATACCCGGCGACATCATGTTCCGTGATCAAACTTTCCATCATATTTAACACCGACTCATAAATTGCACTGTCAACAACTTGACCTTTCCCAGTTCTTTCTCTTGCGTGGATTGCCATCAGTGCGCCCATACAAGCATGCATTGCAGCGAGTTGGTCGCCAATAGAAATACCCATTCTACTTGGTGGTGTTCTCGGGTCACCGGAAACGTATCTTAGACCACCCATGGCTTCTCCAATTGCACCAAATCCTGCTCGTTTAGAATAGGGACCTGTCTGTCCAAATCCAGACACTCTAACCATTACTAAGCGTGGATTAATTTTACTTAAAACATCATAACCCATATTCCATCGTTCTAACGTGCCTGGTCTGAAATTTTCAATTAAGATATCTGTGCTTTTAACCAGCTCTTTTATAATATTTTGACCTTCCTCAACCCGTAGATTAACAGTTATCGATTTTTTGTTTCGTGCAACTACAGGCCACCAAAGCGATTTCCCGTGAGGCTTTTCTCTTCCCCATTGGCGCATTGGATCTCCAACTTCTGGTGGTTCAACTTTTATTACTTCCGCTCCGAAATCACCTAATAACTGACCACAAAAAGGTCCTGCAAGGAGTTGGCCCATTTCAATTACGCGTATGTCTGATAATGCTCCTTTTTCTTTGCTACTCATAGTGTTACTACTTTCTTTTTGACTTTTAGTTTTTTTTGAGACTAATAGACCATGAACAATTCTACCAAGTCAATTGTTTCCAATTAAAAAAATTAACATCGAGGCATTATTAAAAATGGAAAACTATGTTGAGATAATTGAAGTTTCACCTCGAGATGGAATCCAAAATGAAAAGAAAATTTTAACAACTGAGCAAAAAGTTCAATTGATAACGCATGCTTTAGATTCGGGATTTGAACGTATCGAAGTGACCAGTTTTGTTAATCCCAAAAAAGTGCCTCAGATGTTTGATACGGATCAGTTAATAAAAAATTTACCTTTAAAGGAAAATAAAAATGTTAAGTATATTGGACTAGCTTTAAATGAAACAGGGTTTAAACGCGCGGTTGATAGCGGTTTAGATATTGTCAACTATGTAGTGGTGGCAAGTGACAGCTTTAGTCTTAGAAACCAAGGCGCGACAACATTAGAAAACTTAACAACTTTAGAAAAAATATATCTTGAATCAGAGCAGAAAATACAAGTCGCTACCACCATTGCTGCAAGTTTTGGTTGTCCGTTTGATGGTGAGATCTCCACTAATCAGCTATTATCAATCATTGATAATATAGCAAAAATCGGTTTAACAGAGATTTGTTTAGCAGACACTATTGGCGTCGCTACTCCTAAAGATATTAAGACTAAATTAAAAGCTATAAATGGTTCGTTCCCTCACTTGAAGGTTAGGCTTCACCTTCATAATACCCGTAACACTGGAATTGCAAATGCTTGGGCTGGTCTAGAGGAGGGGGTGGTCGGTTTAGAGTCAAGTTTTGGAGGTTCCGGAGGCTGTCCGTTTGCGCCAAAAGCAACCGGAAATATTCCGACTGAAGATTTACTTTACATGTTAGATCGCTCTGGGATCCAGACTGGAATTTCTTTGGATAAATCCATTGAAGCTGCTAATTGGCTTGAAATGCAATTGGGAAGAACATTACCAGGGTTTCTTAAGACTACTGATCCGTTCCCTCCATTATAAATAGTTGCAAAAAAAGATTGTCTTAGCCTACTGGATTAAGACGTTCAGTTTTTCAACGGATTTTTACAAAAAACCAATTTGTACTTGGTTAATAGACGTCTTAGGATAGGCTTTCGTCTGTCTAGTTTCGTATTACCGCTTCAGCCTCTATTTCAACTCTGTAATTCCCAATGAGTTTTTGAACTACTATTAAAGTGTTAGTAGGTTTTATCTCTTTAAATACTAGACCGTGGGCATCTGCAACAGCTGCTACGTCTTTTTCGTCAATAATATAGATACGCGTACGTACAATATCTTCAACTTTTGCCCCTAGTTGTGATAGAGCCTCAAGGATTTTGTCAAGGATGAAAGTAGTTTGAGCTCCAGCGTCATCAGGGGCAACTATTCTATCTAGCCCAGCGGTTGCTGTTGTGCCTGCCACGTAGATACGGTTTCCTACACGGTTAGCTCTACAATAACCTGCGACATCTTCCCATTCAGAACCAGATAAAATTCGTGCATCTTTGGAATGATAAAGGATAGGTTCTATTTTGTTTGAAAATGGTATCGTACTAAGATGATCACTTAGGTCTCCTGATGCGGTCAAGAACGGCGATTTTCGATATTCATCACCACAATCACCAGGGATAGAATTTGTTTTTGCAAATGCTTCATTGAATAGAGCGTAATCGTCATCATCTAATGAGAAAGAAAAAAGATGCATATTGTCAGCACTATGTGAGTTTTCCCCTAACCTTGCTCCAATAATTACGCCAGCAACACCTTTTTGCTCTAAGACCCATCGCGTTGCCACGTTGGCAATGGACACTCTGTACTTTTTTGCAATTTTATTGGCCATGGCAAGGATATTTTGAAAGGCCTTCCATCCCCCAGCAATATCGATAAAGCGTTTATATTTCATTTTAGACCAGTCAGAAATTTCTTTTGGTTCGGGTTTCCCAAGCCATTTCTCTGTTAAGAATCCACCGCACAATGTACCGTACGCGAGTAGTTTAACGGATGAGGTTGAACATAGTTTCGCCAATGAACCAGATGCTCTTCGGTCAAGAAGTGAAAATGAAACTTGGTTTGTTATAATTGGTATTCCATCAGACAATGCTAAACGAAGATGGGCAGTATCAAAATTTGTTACCCCAATTTCTTTAATTAATCCTTCGCGTTGCAGCGCAGAAACATGATGCAAAGCATCGAGCCAAGCGGGATGTTGGAAGCTCCACCAATGGAATTGTAGCAAATCAATGGATGTGCTTTGTATGCGCGTCAATCTTTCACTTATGCCCTTGCGAACTATATCATCAGTCATCTTGCCTGGTTTTGGGCACCATTTTGTTAGGATTGTAGGCCTAGGAGTTGAAGACGAGAATCGTTTTAGTAGAGTGCCTGCGACAATTTCTGCGGTGCCGTAATGATCTGCCATGTCAAAAGTATCAAAACCAGCATCAAAATATGCTTGAAGTTTGTCAGCACCAACATTTCTATCAATTGGACCAGATTTTCTTTCAATGTCAGCAATTTGCCATAGACCAGTTAAAATACGACTTATACTTAATTTTGATGAGAGTTCAAAACGCGGTGGGTGCAATTTACTGATTTTGTGTTCCATAATTAACCCTTTATTGCTTACGTTTTGATTTCTACAGGACTCTTTTCAAAAGTTGACATGGTAAGTTACGGTATCTACTCTTACTCATTGAGCATGAGATGGCAATTGCAAACTGGAGGTTAGTTGTTTTATGACCAATGAGAAAGGTTTCTGGCTTTATGATTTAAAAGTCGAAGTAAGCTTAGAAAATCGTAATCCTATTTGTAGGCATATCGAAGGAGAATACTTTAGTGTTGAGGGCGAAAATTTAATCTTTTCATCTGATCAAAAGGTTTCTATGTATGCTTTAGCAGCAATTTTGCCTCTTTTACCCGCCAAACAGCGGGTAACTAATGATCACGATTGGATGTTTACCGATGCCGAAGTTGCCTGCCCCGACCCTCATTGTGGTGGACGGTTTAGAATTTCTAGAAAGGCCAAGCGTTGGTTTTCTCATTATGAGACAACCGGCCTACCAGAAGATCGTGGTACACCGTATTGGAGCAAAGAACTAAAGGGATGAGTTTATTAAAAACAATTGAATTGCGGCCTGATTACGCGATTTCAAGCTTGATCAGGGGTGGTTGGCAGTTGGCTGGTGGACATGGTGATGTAGATCGCTCAAGAGTTATTAAGGATATGGAGGTTTTTCTTGAGGCTGGTATAACAACTATTGATTGTGCCGACATTTATACAGGTGTTGAGGAAACGATTGGCGAGTTTATAAATGATCTGCGAAAACGGCGAGGAAAATCTTTCGCTAAGAAAGTGATTGTCCATACGAAATTAGTTCCAGACCTTGATCAATTATCTCGATTAAGTTGTCAAGATGTTGAAAGAATCATAGATAGATCGTTAAAGCGGTTACAGATAGATAGACTTCATTTAGTGCAGTTTTTTTGGTGGGATATGTCCTTGGGCCGAGTTGTTGAAGTCTTTGAAATTTTAAAAAAATGTCAAGAAAAAGGAAAGATTGCATGCCTTGGGGTTACTAACTGGGATTTCAAGCAAATAAGCCAGTTTGTTGATGTAGGATTTGATTTGGTTTCTGCTCAAGTGCAGTTTTCTGTTCTTGATCGTCGTCCCTTAAATGGATTATCGGATTGGATGAAATCGCAAAACATGCATTTTTTTTGTTATGGTGTTTTAGCTGGTGGGTTTTTAACTGCAAAATGGCTAGGTCAACCGGATCCAGGATTTTCATTTTCTAATCGAAGTCTTGTAAAATATCGATTAATAATTGAGGAGTTTGGGTCCTGGAATCTTTTTCAGGAGTTGCTTCAAGCTCTTAAAATTATAAGCGAAAAATATAATGTTGCTTTGAGCTCTGTTGCGCTTCGCTGGACATTTGATCAGCCGCAGGTAGCTGCCGCCATTGTTGGTGCTAGATATTCTACTAATTTGAAACAGACCCTTGAGTTTTTTGACTTTAGTCTTGATGCTGAAGATCATGCGCGTATAGCTTCGGTTCAAGCAAAGTCGTCTGGACCTAATGGTTCAGTTTATGGATTAGAGAGTAACCGTGCATCGAAGCACGGCAGTATCATGAAATATAATTTAAATACGCTCCCCCAAGATAAAGTTTTACGAGGTTCTAATGGTTAAGGATGCCATTCTCTCAATCAATGAAGTTTCGTGCCATTTTGGCTCTTTCAAAGCCGTTGATAAGGTTACCGTAGAAATTCAACGTGGCTCAATCACCGGACTGATTGGACCAAATGGTGCAGGAAAGACTACTTTGTTTAATGCAATTGCTGGAGGTCTTAAACCGACTTCTGGTCGAGTGACTTTAAATGGTCATGATGTTACTGGAAAAATGCCGGAAATTCTTTTTAGTTTTGGTTTGGGACGAACCTTTCAAATTCCTCGCCCATTCGCGCGAATGTCAGTCTTAGAAAATGTGATGTTGGCACCCCAAGCTCAAATTGGTGAGCGCCTGATCGGTCCGTTTCTGTATAGACGTTTGATGCAGAATCAAGAGGATGTAATTCGTAAGCGAGCAATGGAAGTAATTGACTTTATGACTTTAGCACCTTTAGCTGATCATCCAGCTGGCAAAATCTCTGGTGGACAGATGAAGCTACTTGAGTTGGCCCGCATATTAATGGGGGATCCCCAGATAATTCTTCTAGATGAACCAGCAGCTGGGGTTAATCCAAGTTTGGCGGGAACACTTATTCAAAAGATTGAAGAGTTAAATGCAGAGGGTAAAACTTTTTTAATTATAGAACATGATATGGATTTTATTATGCGTCATTGTAATCCAGTGATAGCTTTAACTCAAGGTCATGTGGCTTTTCAAGGAACGCCTGAGCAGGCACAGTCTAATCAATTACTCCTTGATGCTTATTTAGGTGCAAAACAAGATGTCTAAGACAATCCTAGAAGTTAGAAATATTACAGCCGGGTATGTTCCAGATTTACCAATTTTACGAGGTGTTTCTATTTCTATCTATGCGGGGTCTCTTACTGTAATAATTGGACCAAACGGTGCAGGAAAATCTACTTTAATCAAATCTATAGCTGGCCTAGTTCCTATTTCAGAAGGAATGATTTTCCTTAAAGGGGAAAATGTTAGCTCTATACGTCCACATCAATTAGCTAATTATGGGATATCTTATGTCCCACAAAGTAACAATATTTTTAGAACACTGACAGTAAAACAAAATCTTTCACTTGCGCTTAGAAATGTGGGAAAGAATGCTACTGATCGATTAACAGATCTTTTACACCAGTTCCCAAATCTTTCTGTTAAACTTAATGAAAAAGCAGGAGCATTGTCTGGTGGACAACGTCAATTTTTGGCGGTTGCTATGGCATTAGCAACTTCTCCACAAATTATTCTTTTGGATGAACCATCAGCTGGCCTTTCACCTAAGGCATCGCAAGAAGTTCTTGAGATGCTTAATGAAATGACGAGCAGGGGTGTAACAATAATATTAGTTGAACAAAACGTAAATCAGGCATTAAGTCTTGCTAATCATTGCTACATTCTCGCGGAAGGTGTTAATCAAGTTGATGGAAAGGCGTCGGAACTTTTAGGAAACTCTATTGTATCGGAAATTTATTTAGGCGGAAAACGATTGCGGGTACAAAAATGATCCAGCATTTAATCGATGGAATTTTAATTGGTTCTGTTCTTTCTTTGGGAGCAGCTGGTCTTACCATGATAATGCATATACTGCGATTTGCTAATTTCAGCCATGCAGAACTCTTATCGATAGGCGCGTATGCGGCTCTAGTCTTCGATCAAATTTTTAAAGCTGTAGAACCTTTTTTTTCGGAGCAAATAGGTGCTTTCTCGATTACTTGGGCACTTTTCTTGGCAATGTTTTTTTCACTAGTTCTTACAGGAGCAAGTGCCGTGTTATTTGATTTTTTGGTGTTTCGTCGAATTCGTGAAAAAGGTGATGAGTTATCAATGGTTTTTGCTTCTTTTGGTTTAGCTTTGATTATTCGCAATTTAATTGGACTTAGTTTTGGTTTGAGCACCCAACTTTACAGTAAGGACATTGTTTTTGCTACGGTGTTTAGTCGAGACCCGTTGATTGCATTTAAACTTGATCATTTAGCAACATTATCTATCACTCTGGTAATAATGCTTGCTATTCATTTAGTTTTGTCTCGCACCAATTTTGGCTATTCCTTAAGGGCAGTTGGTGAGAACCCTGAGTTGGCTCAAATAAACGGAATTGATCTTAAGAGAACAATCATAATGGTTTGGTTTCTTGGTGGTGGGTTGGCTGCTTTCGCTGGAGTATTCTATGGTTTGACTAATCAAATTACCCCAATGATTGGCAGTGATTTAGTTCTACCAGTTTTTGCGGCTACAATTGTTGGAGGAATTGGATCAATATATGGAGCTTTACTTGGCGGTTTTATAGTAGGCGTTGCTGCTAATGTGGCATTAATCATTTTGCCTTCCGGTTATAGTCCCTCAGTACCTTTTCTTATTATTATTGTTGTGCTTTTAATCAGGCCAAATGGATTGTTCGGGGAAAGTCGAATATGATCGGTTTTTTATCTTATCTTGTATTCTTTACTACCATTGCTTCAATTTTAGCTATAGCAGCCTTGGGCTTAAATTTGCAGTGGGGTAATACTGGTCTATTTAATGGAGGTGTTGTAGCTTTTTTTGGTGCTGGAGCTTATGGGACTCTCCTCCTTGGGGGTGCTCCACAGTCAGATCACATTGGAGGTTTTGATCTTTTATATCCAATTGCACTTTTGGGAGGTATGATTGTCGCTGGTTTATTAGCCTGGATTGTTGGTATTTTGACCATAAGGTTGCGTCACGATTATCTTGCCATTTCAACTTTTGGTGTTGCAGTGGCATTTGAAAATTTAATGCGCAACGCGCAATGGTTGGCTGGGGGTGCTAAAGGTTTGCGTGGTTTTGAAAGGCCGTTGCGAGAGTTTTTAGGAGATGGGTTTCTTTATAATGTGAGTTTTCTAATCATAGTTCTTTTTATTTTGCTTAGTGTGTATTTCTTCCTCGAGCTTTTAGTTTCCTCTCCGTTTGGACGTCTTTTGAGAGCAATTCGAGAAGATGAGTACGCCGCTAGATCTCTTGGAAAAAATCCCACCAATATTCGTTTAACTGCTTTTGTTGTAGGTTCGATTGTCATGGGCTTGGCGGGGGGGCTTTATGGAGCATTTTATGCCTTTGTAAGTCCACAGGATATTTTGCCAATGCTGACATTTCAAATTTGGGCAATGTTAATTGTTGGTGGTGCGGGAAATAATAAAGGTGCAATTTTTGGTGCATTTCTAATATGGGCAGCCTGGACATCTAGCGGCTGGTTACTTTCTCGATTTGCACCCATTGAAACACAACTATATACGGGATCAATTCAATATGTTTTAATAGGCGTAGTTATTGTCACCATGTTGCTTTGGAGGCCACAGGGCCTGTTCCCAGAGCGCTTGGTTATATCTCAACCAGGGGAGCGTTAAATAAACGCTTAACCCACAACATGAAAGGAAAAAATATGAGTCAAAATCAAGGATATTTTACTCTCAAACTGATAACGGCAATTAGTTTTATTTTTTGTGCGTTTAATTCTGCATCACATGCGTGCAACACAAAAATAGGGGCTGTATTGCCAACTTCAGTGGATTGGGGTCGACCGATTGCGGAAACAGCACAATTTGTGGTTGATCAAGTAAATGAGTCAGGTGGAGTTTCTGGTTGTAACGTGGAAATGATTTTGCGTGATACTCAGGTTGATCCTAAAGTTGGTGTTGATGCTGCGAAAGCGCTTGTAGATTTAGACGGTGTTCAGTTGCTCATTGGTGCAGTTTCATCAGGTGTTTCAATGCCGATTTTAACCTCAGTTTCTGTTCCTAGTAATGTAATGCAAATGTCATGTTGTTCTTCTTCAACGGCTTTCAGTAAGTTAGCCGAAGAGGGTGGGACTAATGGTTTGTGGTATCGAACGTTTGCCACGACTGGCGTTCAGGCGGCAGTTGGTGCTAAAGTTGCAATGGATAACGGATTTAAAACAGTCGCAATTTTGTATAAAAATGACGATTGGGGTCAAGACCTTAATAGATTAATTTCGCGCGATTTTTCTTCTTTGGGTATCAAAGTAACAAATGCTGTGGCAATCAATGATGGACAACCATCCTATAAGGCAGAGGTTACGAGTGCGCTCTCAGGTAATCCTGATGCCCTTTATCTAGGGTTATACCCTGACGAAGGTACAGCAGCTGTAAGAGAATGGCTTTCGCTTGGTGGTACAAAAAATATGATTATGGCGAATTCATTGAAATCGGATGACTTTCGAGAAAATGTTGGAATGCAATATCTAAATAATGCGTTTGGAACTGATACTGCGTCGCCTCGTGTTGCTAGTGCGGATGCATTTGTAAATCTCTACAAGGAACGATTTGGTAAAGCGCCAAGTGGACCAGGTCTAGCCAATAGCTATGATGCTACCATGATCGCATTGTTAGCCATGGAAGCAGCCGGTAGCAATGCAACTGGATCTGAGATTGCAGCTCAGGTAAGCCGAGTAACTGATCCAGCGGGAACCCCAATTACTGCTGATGTTAACGGATTTGCTTCTGCTCGTAATATCCTAGCTTCAGGGGGAAGCGTTATGTATCAAGGGGCCACTGGCAACGTTCGATTTGATGAAAAGGGAGATGTTTCAGCTCCAGCTGTCGTTTGGAAATTTACCGATGGTGGAACGGAAGAAGTAGAATATATGTCTCTTACTCAAGTAGATGACTTTATTGCATCGCTAAATTAATCGTCTTAACTTTGGAATAATGAGACTTGATTTAAGTTAGTATTTAAACAAAAGGCGGTGGCTCAAATACATAAAGGGTTAGCCATCGCAAAAATATAGGACAGCCGTTTATGTTAATGTTTTAATGGTTTATATAATCTGGTCTATTTTAGAATTTTATAGAGAAATTTGTTAAAACGCTCAGTTATAGTGATGTTATTTAATTAAAACTGGATAGACTTCGCAATTTTTAGGATGCGTAAACTATAAAAAATATAATAGCAAAAATTTTAAGGGTTACTTTATACATAGTATTCACCTAATACGAAATTAACCTTCTTAGAAAGTTGTTTGGGAGAGGTTTATGAGTTTAACAAAAGTTCGCGTTGGATTGGTAGGTTTAGGACTTGCAGCCTCATCTCATATAAAAGCTTATCAAACGAATAGTAATTGTGAAGTGACGGCTGTTTGCGATATAGATGTTGTCCAAGCAATGCTAATTGCGGAGCAATACAAAATCCCAAAAATTTATTCTTCATATGAAGAAATGTTAAAAGATAAAGAGATTAATGTTGTTGATATCACAACACCAACTTTCTTGCATGCTAGTATGTCGATTGCTGCGGCTCGTGCAGGTAAAAATATTCTTTGTGAGAAACCATTTTGTTTGAATCTTGAGGAAGGGCAATCCGTCATAAATGAGGTTGCAGCTGCTGGAGTATCGTTAATGGTCGGAGAGTCTTATGTCTTTATGACATCGATTATGAAAGCACGTGCTTTGATTGATCAAGGTGAAATTGGAAAACCTCAGCAGATCCGAGAGCGCTTTGGAACATGGCTTCAACGACCCGGTGCTTTGGATACTGAGCGTGAAAGCTCGGATAGCCATCGTGGTTGGCGGATGAATTCTGCAAAAGCAGGAGGGGCCGGATTCCCCTGGATGTTTGACCATTGTGTTCATTTTTTTGCTACTGCCGAGTATTTGATGCAGGATATTAAAATAAAGGAAGTCTATGCGCTAAAATCAAATATTAGTTGGATGAACCACACAAAGATGAATGATAAAAACAAGCAAGAAAACTCTGAAATGCATACCTACCGACCTGAAGAATCAGGGGATATCCCGATTATAACTTGGACTTACGAGGATCCAGCGTGTCAGGGAGTCTGGATGCGAGCGGAAGCATTGAATGGCAAGTATGATCCGATGTATGGCTTCTCTGCAACTATTATAGGAGATAAAGGCATGATTGAGGTTCTTGGTGAGGGTGGTAAAGGTTTAATGTGGAACGATAAAAATGTGCATCTTATTCTTCATCGCAAAGATTTTGATACTAAAACTTATCGGTTTGACGAAGGTGGTGACGATATTTGGCAATCTGAGGTATCATACTATAGTTGCGCTCATCGTAATCAAATTAATGAATTCATCGACAGTCTACTGGCTGGAAAATTACCAAGATATAGAGGCGAAGACGGCTACCATCATGTGAAGACAACTATGGCTGCAATTTGTTCCGCAAAAGATGGAAAGCCGGTAAACGTTAATAATATTAACGATAAGAAATATAATAATTAACAAGATGCTCTAATTTAACAATTTTTGTCCTCTAGTTTGAAATATTAATCTATAATTTTCTTATTTTTCGTCCAATCGAATGTTCCCTCATCACGTTTGGAAACTACTTGTTTCCAACCCTTCAACTTTGGCTTTAAAATAACATTTTAGAAACACAGAATAAATGAAAAATACTAAAATGAAAGGTAGTTGGCAGAGGCAACGGATGCTCTTGCAACTCGTTACAAATTTGAAAATTCCAATCAACGGACAAACGATTTGATTATGGATCAATGGGAGGTTATATTAACATATTTCCTTAAGTTCTAGCTTTAAAGCGAAGGTAAAATCAAAGGAGAGCAAAGGTATGTGGTCCGATCTAACTTGTTTCAAAAGTTATGATATAAGAGGGGATTTAAACAAAAATTTCGATGCGAGCATTTGTTATAGAATAGCTCGATCTTTCGCGATGTTTTTAGAGGCAGAAAAGGTTATAGTTGGTCGAGATGCGCGTGATAGTTCACTTGAATTGATGAATAGTATTTGCAATGGTTTAATTGATGAAGGTGTTCAGGTTCTGGATATTGGACTCGCTGGAACGGAAGAAATGTATTGGGCGACTACCCAGTATGAGGCGTCTGGTGGAATCGAGATTACGGCGTCTCATAACCCCATAAATTTTAATGGATTAAAACTCGTTAAAGCAGGATCTGATCCCATCGCTAAAGAAGAAATGCTACAAATTAAGAAGCTTGCAGAGACAAATGTTTTCCATCGAACAAAATCCCTCGGTAGTAGAGAGGATATTTCCAACGAAGCTCGAAAAAAATATGTTTCAAAGATATTAAGCTTCGTTGAGGTGGCTAAAATTAAGCCATTTAAGGTTGTTGTAAATTCTGGGAATGGTGCAGCGGGTCCTACCTTTGATCACATAGCGTCTGACATTAGAAAAATAAACCCAGCTATTAAGTTTGAAAGAATGCATCACGATGTGGATAGTTCATTTCCTAATGGAATCCCAAATCCAATTTTGCCAGAGACGCATTTGCGGAATAAAAAGAAAATTTTGGCAAGTAAGGCTGATTTTGGTATAGCTTTTGATGGTGATTTCGATAGGTGCTTTTTTTTCGATAAAAATGGTAATTTTGTTTCGGGAGAGTACATTGTTGGACTGCTAGCGAAAATATTTTTGTTCAAGGAACCTGGAACCATAATTGTTCATGATCCACGTGTAGTTTGGAATGTGCAAAATATTGTGAAGTTTAATGGCGGTAAATCCGTTGTCTCGTTAACTGGTCATGCTTTCGTTAAACAAACAATGCGAGAAAATAAGGCTACCTACGGCGGGGAGTTATCTGCCCACCATTATTTTAAAGATTTTAGTTATTGTGATAGCGGTATGATACCTTGGCTGTTGGTACTTGAAATGATGAGCCGTACTGATAAGACTTTGTCTGAATTGATAACCGAACAAAGGTCGCAGTTCCCGAGCTCGGGTGAAATTAACTTTAATATCCAAGATATTGGCTCTGCTTTAAAAAAAGTAGTAGATTTTTATGAAGAAGATTGCCCACAGATAGATAATTTTGATGGTATAAGTCTATCCTTTAGGACTTGGCGATTTAATTTGAGGTCGTCCAATACCGAACCGATAGTAAGATTAAATGTTGAAAGTATTGGTGATATCGATCTTGTTAACCGCAAAGTCGAGGAGATAAAAGGTCTTCTGTATTCTTGAATAAATCGGTTAATTCTTATTTATAAATTCAAATGTTTACAACTGGTCATATTAGTATTGGAGCAATTCAAAATAGATTTAAACATCGACAAAATTATTACACTTTTGATTTTCTGTCTCAATGTTTGATGATAAGATCACTTGACTTAGTGATTGAACTACAATTCATTTAGGTATCGGTTGAAAGATTCTTTTTTGATTTTAAACCATGACCTACGGTAGCCATTAAAAATCCAATCAAGTGGCGTGAATTTGATAAATACATAATAAAGAAGAATTGAAAATGCTATTGCAATTGAACAATTAACAATAACTGCGAGTAATGAATTCCAACCGGCTAAAACTAATGCGCCGCCAACTGAATAAATAAATGTATGATGAAAAAAATAAATGGGGTAAGAGAGTTTAGTGAAAAACGAGATTAGCCTATTGTGCATATATAGTAACTTCTGGGTGAGTCCAATAATTCCGAGACATAATAATAAAGTTGAAACACTTGCGAAAAGATGAATTGCTATTAATTCCACACTATCCGTAAAGATAAAAGCTTCTGGTTTTTCCGCACCTAATGTTAAAATAATCAACGGCATTAAGCTAAAAGGTATCAAAGTTAATAAAATAAAAGGAATCCTCTGTGTCCGCCTTAAAATATTTTGGTTTTGGTGTAGCTGCATTCCGATAATAAAAAATATAAAAAGATATCCAAACGATGCCCATTTTAGATCTGAAAACAAATTACTAATTTCTAAAGGTACCTCTAAAAACAACGCACCCGTCTTTGAAAAAATAGATAAGAGCGTTAGAGCCGGGATCCAAAATAATAACCAAATTGGCTTATCAATTTTTACATTTATTCGGGCTAGCATTTTTTTACTAAAGCTATTCCTCAATAGTAATGTAATTCCACAGAAAAGAAGTAAATAAAGCAAGAACCATAAGTGACCCAGATTAATTGAGGAAACTGCACCGTTTGCTAGCCAAACAAAGACATCAGGTGCAGATAACATTGGGGAGGCATTTTCGTTTACCTTAGGTATAAAAATCCACAAAAGAATTAGAGGACTTCCAATTCTAAAAAGCCGATTGGATAAAAAGCTTGCAGTTGTTCTCTTCTGTAGAGCACCCACAACTAGAAATCCTGAAAGAATCATAAATAAAGGCATTCTCCAGATTGTTATCCATGTCAATAATGCACCGGCCCAAAGCCTAAGCCCAGATCCATCAATGGGTTCTAAGTAAAGAGTTAGTGCATGAAGAAGTACGCCCAAAAGCATTGCTATCGCTCTAAGTGAGTCAATGCTATGAATGCGATAACCTTCTTCCACTATGATACCCTTGTTTTTATTTCTGGCTGATTAACAAAACTTTCTATCAGGATTCATCTTAAATTTCTTATCATATAATAAATTTTATGCTACTGAGGTTTGAAATCTTTAGTTATCATTAGTTCTTTTATTAAACCTATATATAAGCTTTACATTGTAATTAAAGCTTTCTTCAAGCGAATTTTTACTTGTAAAAAAATTATGATCATGATTTGAGGCAATTATTTTGTCTCGTATTGATATTTAGCTTCATTTAGCTTTGTCTTCTTGCTCCAATTTGGGCGGCAATCTTGAATGCTTGAATGGTTGGTTCTAAATTTGCGCTATTTTTTCCAGTGATATCAAACGCGGTCCCATGAGCGGGGGTTGTAATTGGAAGAGGCATGCCACCTTGTACGGTGACTCCTCGGTCAAAACCAAAAGCTTTTAGACCACATTGAAGTGCATCGTGATACATGCCGACAAGGCAGTCATAATTTTTATTTTTAAATGCAGTAATGAAAGATGTATCGCAAGGTAATGGGCCGTCGGCATTGATCCCTAAGTTTTGTGCTTCTTTAATCGCCGGGATTATTTCGTCCTTTTCTTCGGTCCCGAATTCAGCGTGAGGGTTTAAAGCTTGAACAGCAATCCTTGGTGATTTTAACCCGTTTAATTTCATCGTTTGATGAATGAGCTTTATCGGCTTTAATATATTTTCCTTTGTTATAAAGCTGGGTACATCTTTTAGAGCAATATGGGATGTCACTCGTGCGGTCCAAAAATTGTCTACTACGTTAAATTCACAAAAAAAGTCAGAAACATTTAGTTTCTCAGCTATAAAATGTAGCTCATCTTTATGCTTGTTACCGGCAAGATGTAAGCTGGTTTTATTAAAGGGAGCAAAATTAATCGCACTGATTTTTCCTTGGTTAGCCAATTTTAGAGCATAGTTCAGCGCGCGGATTACGCTTTTACCCGAAGAGGCCGAACATTCAGCTAGTTTGTACGGGGTGTTCTGATCTCCTGAAATATCTAAGAAATATTTTTTTTGTTTTTTTATAAGAACTTCATCTAAATTATTAATGAAGTTAATGTTGGTGGTTTCTCCCGCGATCTTTTCTCCAGCTTCGAAAATCTTCCTTTCTCCAATGATGACAATATTTGAGTGTTCAGTGACTGGATCATTTAGCAGACGCGAAATAAGCTCGGGACCAATCCCAGAGGGATCGCCTAATAGTACTGCAATTGGCAAGTTTTGATCATTCATGGTTAAAAATTTTTAAACCCTTTATAAAATTCGTATGACGAACGGCAACGTCCTAATAGAAGTGACGCTATCACAATTGGAAACGCCTTCCAACATATTTTGATTTTATAAATGTGGCAAAATTATTAGTATTAAATTGCAAATTTGTACGTGTACGTGGTACGTGGTGATTGGATTCGTTTTAAAAGCATAATAAAAAGTAAATCATTGACTTTTTTAGCTTTGTAAAATTAATTTGATATTCTAACAGGGAGGAATTATGAAAATTTTAAAATCTACTAAATTATTTCTGAAATCGACGGTAGTGTCGATGGCACTTGTGGCCTTTGGTTCTGGTCACGTAGTTGTCGCAGAAACACCACCCGCGATTCAAGCAATTACTCATGCTGGTTTCGGAGGTGGAACGGATGTAACGACAAGGATGATGCTCTTGAGAGCGCGTAGGGTTCTTAAACAAGATATGCAACTTGTGAACAAAAAGGGTGGAGGCGGTGCGGCATCAATGGACTATATGATGTCATTACCAGCAGATGGACAACATACTTTGACATGGACCACTGGACACGCTGTTTCCATGGCGTTAGGTAAAACTGATGTGAGTCTTAGTGATATGCGACCGCTTGCCAGAGGTACGGATGATCCACAATTGTTTGTTGTAAATTGTAATGCCGATATCAAGGATGCTAGTATCTTTATCAATACTCAAAAAACCAAATCTTTATCTTACGGAACTACACATACCGGTGGTATCGATGACGTTAGTGCAGTAGCATTTACAAAAAAAGGTGGTTTAAAAGATCCCAAAATAGTCGCTTATAAAGGCGTTGCTCCAATTAAGACAAATCTAATTAAGGGTGACATCGATGTGGGCGTGCTTAATCTCGGAGAGGCTTTAACTGAAATAAATGAAGGTCTTCTATGTGTATCAATCGTGTTAGCTAATGATAGGATGGCAAAGATTGGAGATAGTCCAACAGCTAAGGAACTAGGAATTCCGGTATCATTATCGACCGTACGAGGTTTTGTTACGAAGGCTGGTGTGTCTGACACAAGAGCAGAAGAGCTTGAAGCTGGGATGCTTACGGCTATGGGTCACAACTACTACAAAAACTTTCTAACGGAGATTGGTCTTGATGACACCAGTGTTGTTGGTGCTGATGAGTGGGGCAGGCAGATGGAGTCTATGCTCGCCGATATGACCGCTGCTCTTAAAGATTTGGGTTATATAAATTAAGAAATTATCTTAAGTATATGATTATGATAAATAAAAATGAAAATACAAAAGGGACGGAAACAACCTTTCCGTCCCTTTTAAAAACTGATGCTTTTATAGTGTCGGCTATTATAGTTTTATTTTCAATTGGATTATTCTTAGTAACTTTAAATTTTGATAAAGTTCCTCCAATTTTAAATCGTGGTATTCAACCTGCGACTTTTCCAAAGATATTATTGTTGTTTATAATATTTTTATCATTTTTTAATTATTTTCTTGCTTTAAAAACACCGTGGAAAATTCAGGTAAACCTCCCCAAAACCTTTTATCACACTTTATTTATAATGTTAATTTTTGGGTTAATTTCGAAGAATATTGACTTTTTTCTTGGTCTTATATTTTTATCACTAACTATCGCTTGGACTTGGGGTGAACGCCGAATACTTCCGATTATTTTTGTATCAGTGGTATTTCCACTTTTGGTTTTTTTATTGTTTGAAAAAATGCTAAACTTACGTTTTCCTGGCGGGTTGCTCACAAATTTATATTATTACTAAATGGAAAATCTCATTTTCATGTTGGCTCCTCTATTTAGCGTCAAGCTTTTCGCGGCGCTTTTATTTGGAACTTTGATCGGGCTTGTTTTAGGAATTTTACCGGGACTCGGACCAACAACTGGTGGAGCTTTAATCCTACCTTTTACGATCGCTTTAGATCCACTATCTGCAATAATACTTCTTACTTCAATCTATTGTGCTGGAACCTATGGGGGAGCTATAACTGCTATATTAATTAATACGCCAGGAACTCCAGCAGCAGCAGCGACATGCCTTGATGGTTACCCTCTCGCGCAAAAAGGTGAAGCGGGGCGGGCTTTAGGAGTCGCAACGGTAGCGAGTACCTTTGGAGGTGTTTTTAGCGTTTTTGTCCTTGTAGCTTTTGCCCCTCTTTTAGCCCAAATAGCTTATGAATTTGGACAGCCTGAGTATTTTTCACTAGCAATCTTTGGATTAACAATGCTGGCTTCAATAGGTGAGGGGTCTCCAACTAAAAATTTGATTGCTGGAGCTTTTGGTATTTTAGTTTCGACTGTTGGTAAAGATTTCATGACCTCCATTGATCGCTTTACTTTTGGAATAAATGAATTGTCTGAGGGTATAAATTTTATTCCTGTAGTAGTTGGACTTTTTGCTATAAGTGAAATGCTCATTCAATCGACTCTCTTAGATCAAATATTTAATAGAGTTGCATTAAAAGCCATCAAACTACCCACTAAAAAGGATTATAAGTTAATTTGGAAAACCATCTTAAGGTCCTCTGGTATTGGTTCCTTCATTGGGGTTTTACCCGCCGAAGGTGGAACGGTTGCCTCTTTAATCGGTTATTCTGAGGCAAAAAGGTGGTCAAAAAATCCAGAGAAGTTTGGTAAAGGCTCTATTGAAGGCATCGCAGGCGCTGAGGCAGCGAATAATGCTGCAACTGGCGGCGCTATGGTTCCGACCTTAGCATTAGGAATTCCAGGAAGTGCTACCACAGCCGTCATATTAACTGGGTTAATTATTCATGGGGTTAGACCGGGTCCTGCTTTATTTAGAGAGCAACCAGATTTTTTATATGGTATATTTGGAGCAATGCTACTTGCTAACATATTATTTTTCATTTTTGGGTTTTTTGGTGCTAAAATTTTTGCAAGGGTAACACTTATTCCAAACCAATTTTTATGGCCAATGATTTTTTCATTATCGGTTTGCGGCACATATTCATTAGGTCAGTCTTATATGGATATATGGATTATGCTTGTCTTCGGTGTGCTTGGTTTTTTTATGCGACGTTTTGGATTTTCTGTTGTCCCAGTTATCATTGGATTAATTTTAGGTGAGTTAGTCGAAGGTACTTTACGACAATCACTAGTGATATTTGATGGTAACTGGTTTATGTTTCTGCAAAGGCCTATCGTGTTGCTCTTTTTCTTTTTATCAATCATGGCATTATTAACTCCTTATTTAAGAAGAAAAAGAACCTTAAGTTCGTAAGGCAATTAATAGCAGCTTTTAAAAGGGGGAATATATTTTACGAGTACATGACGTTTGAATAGAAATTTGACTTTTTTAAGTTGGTGTTCGTCCAATAATTCCTGATGCTAATAAAACTCCAATTGTAACTAGGGTAATTCCAAGTACTTTAGTAGGTTCGAATAATTCTCCTAGTAAAGCAACTCCTCCAATTAGTGCAAGTATTGGTGTCAATGCCCCAAATGCGCCGGATTCTGCAGCTCCTAATTGTTGTACTGCAAAGTTGTAAAGGAAAGTTGCCGAAATACCAATAATGAAGCTCTGAAGAATTGTCATAAGTATTATTTCATGTGTGTTTGATTGAGAAAAGCTAACGTTACCCGACCATAATAGGAAAGGGACAATAAACAAAGTTCCCCAAAACAAACCGATAATTAAACTATGAAGTGGGCTAAGACCGCTTTGACGAAAAATAACAGAATAGATTGCAAAAAGACCTGAACCAGCCAAAAACCTAAGATGACCTTTCCAGGCATCGCTACTAGCGTTAAAGAAAATTTCCCAAAGGCTAACTACTAATGCTCCGGATAGTATAAGAACTAATCCAAACTTACGAAGTCTGCTCGGCCGTTCTTTAGCTATAAAGAATGCTGCCAAGGCTGTCCAAAATGGGAGCACCCCAGGTGCAAGTGCACCACCATCTGAAGCTGGTGCGTAGATTAAGCCACTAGATACTATATAGGGAAATATTGCACTTGCTCCGAACATTAGAATAATTGCGCGCACCCAAGATTGGTCACGAGGTATAAGATCAAATTTTAGCATTAGTGGACTTAATGCTATTGCACCCGGAACCAATCGTAGGATTAAAACTTCCTCAACTGTGAAATTACCTTTAACAGCAAAACGTGTTCCAACCAAAAAAGAGGCCCATATGCTAACTGTCAAAAGTGCTGCTGCCAAGCCCAATGTTTTATTTTGAATGAGAGATATTTTTGTCATGATTTCGACGACGGTAAGTCTTAATAATACTTTTGTAAACTAAGGAGAAAGGTTGATGTATTGGTTTTTTTACATCATCTTCAGTATAACCATAGAGGATTTATTATTTTATTAAAATTTTTCTTTTTTTCAAATCATCGATATTGTAAACTTTGTTCGTTTGGGAAATTATCTGGTAAAAATGACACAAGAATCTTTTGATAAATATCTATCCGATTTTAATCGCAATGGCTTCGTTATGCTACAAGATGCTTTGACTGCAAATCAATTAGCAGTCATGCGAGATCAGTTAGATAGATGGATTACTCAGTCTCGCCAACACAAAACAAATTTTGGAAGTACAATGGATGGTCGACCTAGGTTTGACTTAGAACCCAAAAGCCATTCTTCAACCAACCCGGCTTTGCGACGTATTTCTTCTCCAATCGAAATATCAGATGACTATTTGGAAATCACCCGAGATAATAAGGCCTTAGATCTTGTTGCATATATTTTTGGTCCAAACATTAAGCTCGTTAATACCAAAGTTAATCTAAAATTATCGGGATCAGGTACAACGGTTAAATACCACCAAGATTTTCCTTTTGAACCCCACTCAAATGATGACCTTGTGACCACCTTATATTTCTTAGACGACGTTACTCTTGATAACGGGCCTCTGGAAGTAGTGCCTGGAACGCATAAAGAGAAAATTCATAGTTTGTGGCATGATGGAGTGTTTACAGGAGCCGTAAGCGCTGAAGTCGAGAAAAATGCTCAGAAAAGCTCTATTAAATGTGTGGGTAAGGCTGGTACCGCTTGTTTAATGCATACTCGGGTATTGCATGGCTCTCTTCCCAATAACACTCAAAAACCGCGACGGTTATTCATAGCATGTTATGCGGCCGAAGATGCAATTGCTTTGGATAGGAACCATATTCCAAGTAAATTTGATGGAGAAATAGTTCGTGGAAGTCGAACAGGAAGAGTGAGGACCTCTGTTTTTGATATGGAATTACCGGAATACCCCAAAGAAACTTCGTTTTTTGGTCAGCAATCAAAAAAGAATTAAACTAGAAAAACATTAAAAAATTTTTAAGCAAAAAGTAGCGCCTATGATTTTTCAATTTTCTTTACAAAACTGCAATAAATTTTTCATAAAAGATATACCTGAATCGATCTCAGACACTTCGATATATTCGTTGGGTTGGTGCATGAGACGCATATCTCCTGGGCCAAAAATTATGGTATCGATGCCACAAGCTTGATAATGTGCTCCATCAGTCCCGAAAGACAAAACTGAGGGTTCGGTATTAGTCCATAATCGTCGTATCAAGGAAGCGGCAACTGAAGGTGTCTTTACTTTTAAACTTGGACACCTCGCTATCTCAATAAATTCAATTCCAGTTGTTTCATCTATGGCGTGCATCTCTGGATGAAGATCATTAATCACAAAATCCTTTATGCGTTGCAATATTAGTTGATCGTCGTCAGCAATCGGCCGAATTTCCCACTTAAATTTACATTTGTTTGGGATTATATTTCGAGCCTCACCACCTTCTATATGACCGACGGATAACGTTGTGTAAGGTGGCTGGAACTTACAATTTTTTATTGGCGCTTGGGCTAGTTCTTTGCCTATTGTCTCGATAAAAGAAATAAGTCTTGCAGCAAAGTAAAGGGCATTAACTTTTCCTATAGGGTCAGAGGCGTGCCCAGAGGATCCTTTAATTTTTGTAACCATTTCGAGGCCACCCTTGTGACCATTGAAAGGCTGCATTCCAGTGGGTTCCCCCACAATCGCCACCTTCGGTTTTAAGTTGAGCCGCTTTAGAAAGTCTTTCATTTGTACCGCACCTAAAGTACCTTCTTCTTCGTCAAAAGTTAGTGCGTAAACAATCGATGTTTGTAATATATTTTCACAAAATTTAAAAGCTGGAGCAAATGCAAGCATTAATGCCATGAAGCCCTTCATATCCAGCGCTCCTCGACCATAGAGTCGTCCGTTTGTTTTTTTAAGTTTGAATGGATTGCTACTCCATCCTTCTAGTTGTGCGGGGACAACATCTGTATGGGCTGAAAGAAGAATAGTATCTTTTTTTTTGCTTCCGATAATAGCTATAAGATTAAACCGTTTTCCGTCAAGATGAGGATCAAGAGCTATCTCAATTTCCAATTTTTGAAGATATTCTTTTACATATTTTATTAGTTCACTGTTGGATGTTCCTGTTATCGTTGGGAAAGCGATCAAGTCTGCTAAAATTTTTTCAGTTTTGTTTAGATAATCGGTCATCCGTTTATTAGCTGAACTTCTTGAGGAAATTTAGATAGACGAGAGCTTGACTGTCTTTGAACGTGTATCGTTTCACTTAACTCCATTCCCCATCCATCCATCCACATTCCTAAAATAATGTGAACAACCGCGTCTTCAGGAACAATTGTCTTCTCTTTGGCTCTAAAGCTGAGGGTTTGCTCTCCCCAATCTGGAGCATAGCCAACACCAATTGAGTACCCTATTCGACTTTTCTTTTCCAATCCGTATTGATCTAAAACGTCTTGCCATGCTTTGTGAACCTCCCCGGTTGTAACTTCTGCTTTTAATTTATCTATTACTGCGTGCATACCCTCCGTTACTGCTTTAGCAGTTTCAGTGAGTTTTTTGGGTTTATTCTTCCCGAGGTGGACTGTCCTAGCGAGCCCAACGTTATATCGCTTACAACATCCACCTAATTCAAATGCGATTGTTTGTTCAGACTTAAGTCGTTGGTCAGTCCATAACGGATGGGCGGTTGAGGCGGCTTCTCCGGCTAGAATAAGAGGATGTAGCGCTGGCATATCGCCGCCGAAATCCTTTGTTCCTCTTATCTGTGATGCAACAATATCTGCCATCAGATCGCATTGGCGCACACCTACCGAGGTTCCATCATAGGCGGTTTTCATTGCGATATCTGAAATTGTAGCAGCCCGATGCATCATAGCGAGCTCAGCTTTAGTCTTCACAACTCGCACCCAATTTACTAAGAGATCTGCCTGACGCCATTTTACAGTATTTAAATTTAATTGAAGGTCGGCAATAGATCGAGGCGACGTGAAATATGAATCGGTTTCTAAACCTATTGTACACCCTATGTAACCAGACTTTTTCATCCAATTAGAAATATAAGAGGAGGGATGCGCGTCCGGTCTTTGAATGAACTCTTCCGGATAACCAATAACTTGTTCATTCGAAAGGTAGGTGGTAAATTTCGCGGCTCCTGCATCCATTTCGCGTCCAAACCAGTATATACCGTTATCATTTAAATCGATTAACATCATTTGGGGAGTATAAAATGACCACGCATCATATCCCGTTAGCCAATTAATATTGCTAGGATTCCCAATTATTAAAGCATCCAAGCTTTGTTCTTTCATAACAGCCCTAACTTTTTCTGCTCTAAGGATGTATTCGCCTACAGTAAATGGAGGAGTCATGTTTTTCCTACATATTAAAATATTCTTTAGTTTACACGAATAGTCTTCTTTTAGAAGAAGGAATAATTAAAAAACCTATTGTCTCTAGTATGAAGAGCTAATATAATTTTTATTCTTAAAAATGATAGAAAGAACCTATGTGTCTTTTGTGTGATCCAGTAAGATTAACTGCCACTGAACGCTTTTCAAGCGAGCCAGTTACTTTTTTTGAAACCTCAAGCTGGCTTGTGATAACTGGATTATGGTTGTTTGCACTTTACCAAGGATATCAACGTTGTAATCCTAAGCTTTTTTAAATTTAAAGCCTTAAGAACCATAAAAAATAAATAATTAAACCAGTAAATAAAGACAGTGTTACTCTGAAAACTTACGCCGCCCTACGGCATTTAAGCTCTCTTTGAGATTTTTAAAAGCATTTTTAGTAAGCTTGTCTTCATCAATTGATAGTTTGAATCCATCTCCGTCTAAATTTACAATTTGATTATTGAGATTTTTGTCCTTATCCATTTCAAAAAATTTGATTGTTCTTAAGAATCCCTTGACTGGTGCTTCTTTGTCATCTTTGAATTTAAAACTTTGTGCTACAAGGAGTTTTGTTTCTTCAGATACGTTTATGCAATCTGGTTTTGCAAGCATTTCTAATCTAGACGCTAGATTAACGGCACTTCCCATTGCTGTATAATCTAATCGATCTTCACTTCCAAAATTTCCAACGGTGCATATACCTGTATTAATTCCTACACGAATGCTTAGGGACTCTTTCAATCCAAAAGTTTTTCCCCAATAGTCTTTAAGTTTATTCATTCGTGATTGCATTTCTAGAGCCATTTTGAGGCACTTCTTTGCGTCTTCTTCAATTCCAAAGCTTTCAGGATCTCCGAAAAAAATCATGATTCCGTCGCCCATGTATTTGTCTATCGTTCCTCCAAACTTTAATGCAATTTTTGACATTTCATTTAAGTAAAAATTTAATAAGCTGGTTAGCTCCTCTGACTCAAGTTCATCAGACATATTTGTAAAGCCCACGATATCTGAGAAAAAAATTGTTAATTTTTACGATAACTTTTCAATCCAACACTTTGTCTTCCACTAAATATTTGTTCATGTATTTGTGGTGATAAATATTTTGAGAGCTGAGATGAAATTTTTTCTAATTCCTCTGACTTAGCTAAAGCCTCTGCTTTTGACTCATCAGCAACTTTTTTTTGAAGAGATAGTTGTGTAGAAAGTGATTTTCTCATATTTGCCTCAAGGCGGAGCTTAGAGATTTCCTTTTGAAGACTTTTTATTTTAAACTCTTTTTCGCTTTCTGCCATTCTATGTCCTTTTAAAGCATTGTACGTCATTGCAGCGTATAATATTTTTGGTTGTATCATCAAATTTTTATATACTGTCAAAGCTAATTCTAATTGTTTGTGGAGTTTTATTATGGCCTACTCAGGAGCTTGTTCGTGTGGAGCAATAAAATTTTCATTTGAATATGATCCAATGCTCCAATTCCAATGTCATTGCAATAATTGCCATCGCGTGTTTGGCTCATCGATAAATGCTCTTGCTATGCCCGAGCATGAGCTTGAAATTGAAGGAGATATGGCAGTGCATACCGTCATTGGAGGAAGTGGTAATGATATGCACTACTACTTTTGCTCTAAGTGCGGTGTACTAATATATAATAAACCCGAATTGCTGGGTGGCATTGCGTATGTTCTCGCTGGAGCAGTAGCTGATCAATTAGAATTTACTCCTACTATGGAGTTATGGAGTTCAAACCGACCTAGTTGGATGGCTAAAGCGCCCTCTATAATCGAGTCTTTTAATGATAATGGAACGGTTGAACGAATAGAGGGTCTCCTTGAAAACCTTGACCAGCGACAATAGCTGAATGGTGGAAGTAATTTACTTTCTTTTACCTGAGAGATTAACAATTGGGCGACCATTACTATAATACACAGCGAGATTGAAAATTTTGTAGTAGGGCGTACTTTTTTCTAAGCTTCATTTTTGTAAATGCTTTATCTATGTGAGATCTGTTAACCTCGTATAATCATTTATCTGCGCAGTCATAGCGCACAATGAGTCTGAATACTTCTTTTTGATTTCAGATACGGTTGGGGCTTTGTCAAAGAAATACGCTTAAATGATTAGTTAACAAATTGATATAAGGTTATGAAACTATAACTTTTAATGATCCAAGGCCATCAATAGTTGCTACCAAAGTATCGCCTTTATTAATTGAGCCGACTCCGGAGGGAGTTCCAGATAGAATAACGTCTCCTCCATTAAGTTCAAAATGATCAGAAAGATATGATATTATATCAGGTATTTTCCAAATCATTTGATTTAAGTCACCTTCCTGCTTTAGCACATCATTCACTCTTAGTGAGATCAAACCTTTCGTTAAATAACCAGTTTTACTAACGAGATGAATAGGTCCCACTGGAGCAGACCTTTCGAAGGCCTTCCCAACCTCCCAAGGGCGACCTAATTTTTTTTGAGCTCCTTGAAGATCACGTCGGGTCATATCAAGTGATATAGCATAACCGAAAATATGAGTTAGTGCTTCACTGACCTTTATATTTATTCCGCCCGATTTTAACATTACAGCCATTTCAACTTCATGATGAACATCATTGGATTTAGAGGGATAAGGAAATTTTCCTGATGGATCTAAATTGTTTGGATTTTTTTGAAAGAAAAACGGTGGTTCTCTATCTGGGTTATGTCCCATTTCGATAGCATGAGCCGCATAGTTTCGTCCGATGCAATAGACCCTTCGTACTGGAAATATTTCATTTCTTCCTAAGATTGGGAGTGCTACGATTGGTGGTGGTTTGATTGCATAATTTGTCATTTTATATATCCTCAGTTACCTCAAACTTCTGAGAAGTTTTCTTCTCAAATTTATAGTACTTCATAACCAAGTTTTATAAGATTAATTAAATCGTCGCCAAGACCATGAACTGTTCCAGCAACCGTTCCGCAGCTTGAGAGAATAACAGAGGCGCTTAAAAGAATTAGAATGAAACACAATCGCATTAAGAATCCAATATTTGTTTATTGCTAGCCAGAACACTTTTAAGCTGTTGTGATTTATTTCACAATTACTAATTTGAAAATAATAGTTTTATATTTTGCGAAAGACTTTAATATGAAAGTCACTTCTTCCCGCGGAGTTATTATCAGTTGAATTTCATTCAGAGTACTTTCGTTAATGAAACTATACTCGATACCTGTCGTTTGTATGATTAGATTATATGTAGAGTTTTTACTTAAGGAATTTTCATAAAAATTATTTCAGATTAGCTTCCGTAAGTACAGGATAGCTTGTGAAACCAAATCGACCGTCCTTTTCCGCCATTGTTAGTTGACGTCTCCATTCAAAGACTTTGTCTTCGGACACACCTTTGCTTAAAGCAAACCGTGCTAAAACTTCTTCTGAAAATTTCGCAGGAGAATTTTCATGTCTTTTCGTGATAAGAAAAGGTAATCCACGGCTGGTAATGTTTTCAAATCCTTTCCGGGTTAATCGCATGTTTAATTCCATCGGAAGCATTTGATGGTGGCAATGATCTTTGAAAGCGTCATGAATAAGTTGATTTAAAGAGTTTTCTGGTCCATGGAACTTAAAATGATCCCAAAGAATTGATACATTAACAAATTTTGCTTGAGACTTGATTACTCTTGCTATTTCGATGAGGGCATCATCAACGTCTTTAATGTATTCCAGGGTTTGTGTCGAGGTTGCAATATCAACCGAATTATCTTTTAGGCCCGTTTCATTAGCTGGTAGCTGTAGCAACTTAACATTATTTAATTTGTTACAGCGTTTGATTGCAGCTTCGATCTGTGTTTCGCTCGGATCTAAACCAAAAATTTTACCTTTTTCTCCAACTGCTAATGCTAAATCTTCAAGTAAATGGCCTCCACCGCACCCAATATCTAAAACAGTTTGTCCGGTTACTAAATTAAGAGCCTTGAGGATCTCTAACCTTCGTTCAACCCCTGCAGCGCTAGCCGCCATTTTTTGTTGTATTGTACTAAGTTCATTATTAAAGATCATCTTGCTTCCATTTTTCTTTTTTGTGTAAAGTTGAGCTTAGATTTTAATATAGTTTAGGTGTTAATATAGTTACAGAACAATTTTTTTGATTAGGTGGAATTTAAGTTTAATTTTTTTTGTAATTGTTGAAAATTGCTAGCTGTGTAATAAAACTGTGGTGTTAAGCTTTTTTGCTAAAGTAACTAAAGATTGGAATTGAATATGGAATCCAGAGAAATTGGAAATACCGGTGTAAAAGTAAGTGTTTTAGGCTTAGGGGGAGCTCCACTTGGCGGTAATTTTGTAGATCTTGATGATGCTCAGGCCGCCAATGTTGTTTCAGAAGCACTTCGTCTCGGGTTAACTTACTTCGATACTGCTCCATGGTATGGTTTTGGTCGATCAGAGCGTACATTAGGAAATACGCTTAGAGGGAAAAATGTTACGCTGTCTACCAAAGTTGGACGAATTTTGAAACCTGGAGCAGTCCCTAAACCCGAAAATTATGGAATGGTAAAACCATTACCTTTTAACCCAATTTATGATTATTCTTATGATGGGATAATGCGAGCTTATGAGGATAGCTTGCAGCGACTTGGTCTAGAAAGAATAGATATCTTGCTTGTTCATGACATTGGAACTTTTCAACATGGGGAAAAGAACGAGCATCATTTCAATGAATTGAAGCTTACTGGTTATCGGGCTGTAAATGAGTTGCGGGTAAATGGAGACATCAAGGCTATAGGGTTAGGGGTCAACGAAAATAAAATTTGTTTAGACGCTTTAGATATTGGAGATTGGGACGTCTTCTTGCTAGCAGGAAGATATACTCTTTTAGAACAAACTTCCTTAGATGAATTGTTTCCAGCATGTAAAAATAGAAATACATCAATTATTTGCGCAGGTCCGTTTAACTCGGGTGTTTTAGTTGGACGTGAAATGTGGAATTATGCTGACGCTCCTAAAAACGTTATTGAAAAGGTTAATGCACTTAAGTTAATTGCAGATCAGTATGGCGTTTCTCTCCCGGCTGCGGCTCTTCAATTTCCATTGGCAAATCCGATTGTAAGTTCTGTAATACCGGGACCTCGATCGATTCAGGAAGTAATTGAAATTGAAAAGTGGTTTTCAGAGATAATACCGACCGAGTTTTGGGTGGATCTCAAATCTAAGGGTTTACTTGATGTAAGAGCGCAAATTCCTTATTAAAGCAAGTTTCGAATAAAATACTTGTATAGTCAAAGCTTCGGTTCAGTGATTAAAAGGAAATGAACGCTTAAAAAAGGAGTTTCTTTTTTAGATTATCATCTTCGCGGCATAATTCAAATTCCTCTTCAAGAAGACGGCCTTTGGGAGGATCTACAACTTTAAAATTTTTAAAAATATCTTGACCATTTACGAGGGTTACGAGTGAGCGATCACCTGTCTCTTGTTTCATGGAAGGTTTGATATAGCGGATTGCAGAACCAATCCTTCGATCATTCGTTTGATTTGGTCCGGAACTATGAAAAAGCAACCCATGGTGCATTGAGGCTTGCCCTGCTTGAAGAGCTGCTACCACTGCTTCCGACTCATTCACATCAACTGCAATTTCTTGACCTCGGGTTAGTAAGTTGTTATCCGCAAACGTATCAATATGCTCTACAATTTTTGATTTATGTGTTCCTGGTACAAATTTCATACATCCTGCTTCTTCGCTAGCGTCAGAAAGGGCAAACCAACAGGTAGTTTCTTGAATATCGTCAAGTCCCCAGTAAGTGAGATCTTGATGCCAAGAAACTATTTTTGTTGATTTTTTTTCTTTAATAAATAGAGCTGCGCTCCAAACCATTAAGTCTGGTCCTAATACTGCTGATGCTGCATCAATAAGCTTAGAATTACGTGTGAGGGCGTCAAATGAAGGTAAAAGGCGATTAGGATATGATCTTAACAGAGCTTGTTTTTCCGGTTGATTCACTAATTCTGCCTCAGCATCTTCGAAATCAAGACGAAGATGAAGCGTTTCCTTGGGTGTCATCACCTCAATCGGCGCAACAAAACCTTCCTCAGTGTACTTTGATGCAATATTATTGTTAGACAGATTGTTGTTCATAAGTGTTTCGAATCTAATAAAAAAAATAAGTGTGACAAATTATTTTAAATGCGTAAAGATGAATTTAAATTAATAGCCCGTATTCAAGCGACTTTAATTAAATATATAAAAGGGAAGAACGCTTTGTTATTGTTTGTTTAAATTTAGTAAAGTGTTATCTTTTCAATAATTTATCTACTTCTATTCGGTCCGGCATTGATGGAGCAGTTCCAGCGCGGGTAACTGAAATTCCTGCAGTCGCGCAGCCCATTTGTACCGCAGCTAATGGTGTCATTCCATCAGATAGAGCAGCCGAAAAACCACCATTAAAAGCATCTCCAGCACCGGTAGTCTCAACAACGGAACCGACATTGAAGGCGGGAACGAGCCCGTGACCATAAAGGTAGGCACCTTTTTCACCCAAGGTTATGATGGGAGTAGATACACCCATTTTTTTTAAAGCCTCGGCTGCTTGCTTCGCATCTTCCATTGTTTTTATAGATATTCCCGTTAAAGCTTCTGTTTCAATTTCATTTGGTGTTATGTAATCACATAAGTCGAGCATGCCATTTGGTAATTCAGCTGCCGGAGCTGGATTAAGTACCGTTGTGACTCCCCCTAATTTGGCAATTTGCAAGCCTTTGAAAGCCGCATCCATCGGTTGTTCAAGCTGGGTAACAAAGACATCGGCAGAATTAATTAATTCAGTTTTTGATATAAGATCTGATGGGCTTATTTTAGCGGCGGCGCCAGGCGATATTATAATCGCGTTATCACCCGTTGATTCCTCAATAAAAATGAAAGCTGCTCCTGTATAGTCGTCCGAACTTTGCTTAACATGTGGAGAAACTCCAGATTTTTTCCATATTTCAAGAGCCATTTTTGCAAAATCATCATTTCCCAAACGGCTAATCATTGAAACTTGTACGCCCATTTTTCCTGCTGCTACAGCTTGATTTGATCCTTTTCCACCAGGCCCAAGAGCAAAAGAATTACCCAAAACAGTTTCTCCGATATGTGGCATTCTATCCGACCGATATGCCGTATCTGCCACAAACACACCAAGTACAACTACGTGACCCATTTTTTACCCCGCATCTGGTCCTACGACACCCTTACGAAATGCGAAACAACCGTAAAATCGACGTTCGCCAGTCTGAATTACAGCATATGCCTGTTTTGCTCTATCATAAAAAGCGTATCGTTCGATTGACATCATTTCTGTTGGCCCGCCAGCATTAGAAACTTCCCTTTGTACTTCTTGCATTACGGGTAGAATTGTTTTTGGTTCACCTACTACTTCCATTCGCGCTGCGGCATCATCTACAAACGTATCTAATGGGTAGAGAGAAAGTACGGCCCTCACTACTTCAGCAGCAGTTGCATCGATACGTAAAACTTCTCCCAGCACTGTTTCTCGAGCCACGCTGTCAGATGGAAAATTCGTATCAGCAATAATAAGATCGTCACCGTGTCCCATAGCCCTTAAGGTATACAAAACATCTGCATTTAATAAGGCGTTAATACCAATTAACATTTATCCTTCTCCTATTTGATTATAATTTTTCTTTTGTATTGGAGTTAAGTTCATTTAATTTAATTTAACCTTTGTTTTGTTTCCTGGTCAAAAATATGAATTTTATTTGGCTCTGCAGTTAATATAACTTTTTGTCCTGGGACTAAATCCAAACGTTTCCTCAGCACAGAGGTTAGATCTTGGTTGTTTCCACGTAAGAGCAGATGCGTTTCTGAGCCAGTAGGCTCGATAACGGCTATTTGTGCGTGGATTCCTGTGTTTGCGGGCAAAAGATCTTCTGGCCTAATACCAGCAATTATTTTTTGTCCTATAGTTAAGCAATCTAAATTTGGAATTATTAAGTTTGCCTCGGTCGTTTCTATTTGCAATCCGCTTTTTGCATTGCCAACGGTACCCTCAACCATATTCATTGAAGGTGATCCAATAAAACTCCCGACAAAAGAATTTGCAGGACGGTCGTAAACTTCAAGAGGACTTCCAATTTGTTCAATATAGCCGTCTTGCATCACAACAATTTTGTCCGCCATTGTCATTGCTTCAATTTGATCATGAGTTACATAAACTGTTGTTGAACTTAATCTTTGCTGAAGCTCTCTAATCTCAGCGCGCATTTGGACTCGTAATTTAGCATCAAGATTTGATAAGGGTTCATCAAAAAGAAATACTTGGGGGTCTCGAACTATTGCTCTTCCCATGGCAACTCTTTGCCTTTGTCCACCTGAAAGTGCACGGGGATAGCGATCCAAGTACGGTCCAAGACCTAGAATTTCCGCAGCTTTATCTACGCGCGAAACAATTTCATTTTTTTGCAAACCTTTCATTTTTAAAGAAAACGCCATATTTGCTCGAACTGTTTTATGAGGATAAAGTGCGTAGTTTTGAAACACCATTGCAATATCCCTCTCCGAGGGTGGTAAATTATTTACTATTTGATTTGCAATTGTAATTTGACCTGAAGTTATGCCCTCCAAACCAGCAATCATTCGTAAAAGTGTAGATTTGCCGCATCCTGACGGACCAACCAGCACTACAAATTCTCCATCGTCTATATCAACATCAAGTCCATGAAGAACTTCAACTGATCCATATGATTTAAACAAATCGCGAATCTTTACTTGAGCCATACTCGTTATTTTCCTTTGTTTCGTACAAAAAACCTAAACGAACAATAGAGAGCTGTCCATAATATTTCTGTGTCTTGTTCAACTCGCTTGACAAAATTACAGTTCGCTGAAATGATTTCAGTATAGTATTTCTCTAATAACTCAGTAATAATATTTACTAGAGAAAGCGATACTTAAATAGATAGGGAGGAAAATCTATGAAGCTAGAACTTTATAATCAAATAGTAAAAAGTGGTTTAACGAGACGCTCAATGCTTAAGGGTACAGCCAGTGTTGGAGCATTAGCGGCGATGGGTGGATCAATGCCAGCTTTTGCCGGCGGTGGTGTAAGAGCCGAAATCATGAAAATTCCAGGAGTTGGAATGGGGTCTCCAGGGGATCCAGAGTGGCAAAAAGTCGGAGCATTATGTATGGGTCCGGTGAAAGAACGTGTAGCGGAGGGAGAGTTTAAAGGTGTAGAATTAACATTTATGGGTTTAAATAACCAAAATCTACATAACTTTCTATTCAGAGGATTTCTGAAGCCATGGGAAGAATACACTGGGGCAAAAATTAATTGGATAGATCTTGCTCAGGCAGACTATAATCCTCGACTTCAACAATCAATTGCTACAAAAACTGTTGATTTTGATATAATTGAAATGGGAGCACCTTTTGAAGGGGATACAGCGGGTCAGGGGCTTCTGAACGAAATGCCAGCTTGGGTAAAGGATCAAATTGAATATGATGATCTGGTCGGATATCTACAACCTCCAGTTGGAACTTGGGACGGAAAAGCCTACCGCATTAATATAGATGGTGATTGTCATACGTTTTGTTATCGAAAAGATTATTTTGGTGCTGGATCAATTACAGGTCGAATGAATCCTCCCAATACATGGCAAGAAGTTAACCAAATATCTAAAGACGTAGTAGGTAAAACTGACCCACTAACGGGGCTCCCAGCACATGGATTTTTGGACCCATTAAAAGGATGGGGCGGTTTTGGAATGTACTTTTTAACTGACCGAGCTGGTCCGTATGTCAAGCATCCCAGCGACCCAGCATTTTTGTTTGATATTGATACCATGAAGCCACGTATTAATAATCCTGGGTGGGTTCAGGCTATTCAAGACGTGATGGATTTAATTGCGATTGAAGGTGCTTATCCTGCTGATCAGATAAATGCGGATCCAGGGACAACCGGTTTTCAGCAGTTTCTTGCAGGAACAGGCTCTATGCTCACCTGGTGGGGTGATATTGGCTCGAACGCACGAACTTCTGATACATCTGTTATCGGCGATGTGGTTGGCTTTAGCGCAATTCCAGGTTCAGATAGGGTTTACAATCACAATAAAGGCGCATGGGAAAATACCTATAACGAAGCTCCTAACAACGCTTATCTTGGCTGGGGTGTTTATGTGACAAACCGTGTTGAGGGGGATAGCAAGAAAAGGAAAGCAGCTTGGTCAGCAGCGGCACACATCGGAGGAAAAGACCTTTCCTTGTGGACTTCTGCTTATCCATCAGGTTTTCAACCATATAGAAATTCGCACTTCAATTATGATGAATGGGAAGCTGCTGGTTATGATCGTGCCTTTGTAGAGGATTACTTGGGCTCAAATCTTGATACTTATAATCATCCAAATTCATTAAATGAACCGCGTATTCCGGGAATATTCCAGTATTACTCAGTGGCCGAAGATGAATTAGCTAAAGGATTTGCTGGTCAATATGGTTCAGCTCAGGAAACAGCAGATGCGATAGCTGTGGCGTGGGAAAAGATAACAGATCAGATTGGCCGTGATAGTCAGATTGCTCTATACAAGGCTTCTATGGGGCTTTAATTAATTGTAAATTTGACCGGCAAGATATCTTGCCGGTCTAAAACTTCAGTAATCAGATTGGGTTCGCATAATTGTGAGTAGTACTGAAAGCGACTATCTTCATATCGTGATGCAACATGAAATTTCGGATAGGCGCCGTTATTTGGGTCGGACGATGATATGGGGATCAGCCATAATCCTTCTATTTTTGGTCCTTTTTCAAAGTCTTCATCAAGTCGGTTGGTTAGAATCTGGATTCACAACGTGGAGACCAACTCTTTATGCTTATCTATTTTGGGCTACTTGTCTCTGCTGGGCGCAGGTGATTCTTTATGGAGAGCAAGGAAAACGACGTTTGTTTATTCTACCTGCGGTTCTTTTTGTTGTCTCAATGGTAATTTTTCCACTTATTTTTGCCCTAGGAATAGCATTTTCAAGTTGGAATCTGTCCTCTCCAGATGGACGTCAATTTAATGGGTTTGATAATGTTATTCAAATGTGGAGCGATCCATTTTATTGGAATGCACTAAAAAATATGGTGTATTATACATTTGCAATAATAATTGAATATATTGTTGCTTTTGGACTAGCTCTTCTTCTGAATGCTCAAATTAAGGGAAGAAAATTCTTCCGTGTTGCCTTTTTAATGCCTTTGATGCTTTCGCCAGTTGCGGTAAGTTGGATGCTAGGAAAGTCTATGCTTGAGGCAAGGTTTGGACCCATATCGAGATTAGCCCGAGAGTTAGGCTGGGATAATCCATCGTTTTTTGGCAGCCCTGAAATGGCCCGAAGTATGATTATGATGATGGATGCTTGGACTTTTATACCTCTTATGATGATTATGATTTTGGCTGGACTTCAAGCAATCCCCAAGGAACTCCATGAAGCAGCGGACGTTGATGGAGCGACTCCTTGGAAAAAGTTTTGGGAAATTACATTCCCGTTGATGTTACCGGTTTCTGTTACTGCTATTTTAATTAGGATAATTTTCAAATTAAAGTTAGCAGATATAATCATAAATGTTACGTCTGGAGGACCAGGAGGTGCAACGGATAGTGTTACAAGTTTTATTTTTCGAGAATATAGAGATAGATCCAACGTAGGTTATGGAACTTTTCTAGCTATTTTTTACTTAGTCATAATTGTTATCGTCATGACGATCTTAATAAAGGTTTCAGATCGTTGGATGAAGCCGAGGCATTAGAAAATGAGTGCACAAATATTTCATGATACCAAAGCTGACAAATCATTTCGTCCTAGTTGGCTGGTTAATCAAGTTTTCATTTATGGAATTTTGATTATTTGGGCAATAATCTGTCTGTTCCCTATTTATTGGACAATAACTACATCTTTTAAAGCCGCCCCAGATGTAATGAAAGGAAATATTGTTCCTTGGTGGGATTATAAACCAAAATGGTTGGGACTTAAATCTTTAGGATTATCACCTAATACTATTTTTGTAGAAAGTACGGTGAGGGAAGAATTTCTAAAACGGTTTTGGAACTCAACAATTATTGCAGTTTGCGCATCAAGCATAGCGGTGATGCTTGGTAGTTGTACTGCATATGGATTAAGTCGATTTAAATACCGATTTGGGTTTATGCGAAACTCGGATATTTCGTTTTTCTTTTTGTCTCAACTTATTCTTCCTCCAGTGGTTTTAGCTTTACCATTTCTGGTCCTCTATAAAGAATTAGCGTTATTGGACACGCGCATAGGCTTAATTGCCTTATATACGTTAACAGTCTTACCAATTGTAATATGGATAATGCGAGATCAATTTAGTTCTATTCCTGTTGAACTCGAAGAAGCTGCGCTGGTTGATGGTCTTTCTTTGTGGAAGGCTTTTGGAACAATAATTTTACCAATTGCTTTGCCGGGAATGGTCGCCGCATTTATTATTTC
>JAQWUC010000060.1 GCA_029242355.1 Paracoccaceae bacterium
GTGTTTTTATGGTATCCAATCTTCTCCAATAGGTGAAATAACTGTAGTACTTGCTACATCAGCGCCAGCCTCTGCACGAGCTTTTACGACATCTTCTCTTTCTCCAAAAGATTGCATTTGAGACGGATCTTGCATATCTACTACCATAAATATTTTACTTTCATTAGGATTAGTTCCCGCCCAAACCATTTTTACTCCAACTTTTTCCATCTCAGGATTGAGGCTTATGGCCATTTCTTTCCAACGAGCAAATCCTTTCGATATATTTACAGTAACTAGCATTTTCATAGTATTTCCCTTTTTATTTATCTAGTTTTTAATGAACTATTGTTGCTACTATGAAATACTCTACGGTGTCAGGTCAACTACATGTTCTGTCGATTTAAAAATTATATTTTTAAATAAGGTTGGTAAGAGAAATGAAAAGATGTTTGTGGCCTGGTAAAGATCAAATTTATATTGATTACCATGACAATGAGTGGGGATTTCCTGAGTATAACAGTATTGCTCTATTTGAAAAACTTATCTTGGATGGGTTCCAAGCTGGTTTAAGTTGGATTACAATTTTAAAGAAGCGAGAAAATTTTCGAAAAGCATTTTATGGATTTGATCCTGAGCAACTTTCGAAATGGGGAACGAGTGAAGTTGAACTGCTTTTGCGGCACCCTGGGATTATTCGTCATAGGGGTAAGATTGAGGCTACAATAAATAACGCTAAAGTTTTTTTGAAAATTGAAGAGTGCGAAGGCTTTAATAATTTTTTGTGGAAATATGTAAGTGGGAAACCGTTGATTAATCGATGGACTGACAACTCGGAAATTCCTGCTTATTCTGAATTGTCAGTTCAGATTTCAAGTGACTTAAAACAACTAGGATTTAAATTCTGTGGACCGACAATTGTTTATGCGTTTCTGCAGGCGACAGGAATAATTAATGATCACTTAATTACCTGTCCTTCTTTTAAAATTTGTCAGAAGTATTCGCGACAACATCCCTTTATCAAGAACTAGATTTTTTACCAATTATTTTTTGTAGAAGAATTATTTTAAAATTGTTCAAGTTTACGGTTTAAAAAAGTCTGAGAAACTATTAAAAACTTATTCTCTTGACCTATAGTACTCATTTTGGGAACCGTTGTGTGCTTTCCAATATATTAAGGTTCATATGATTTCTCATATAACGCTCTGATGCTTCTTGTAGTGGTTGATAATCCCAAGGGTAATATCCGCCTTTTCGCATGGCTTCATATACCACCAATCGATAGGCTTGACTCTTCCTAACTTGAGCATCAAAATCTTCCAAATCCCAGCGTATTTCTGACTGATTTCGTAACGCCTTGAGCGTTTTATTATGGGTGGGATCTTTGGCCATGTTTACAAGTTCGTTCGGATCATTTTCAAGATCAAATAGTTGTTCTGGATCAATTGCACATCGGTTATATTTCCATTTATCATAGCATAATGACACCATTGGAGCATATGAACCTTCGGCAGCATATTCCATAGCTGCTGGAGTAGTACGTGCTTCTCCTCGCATTAAGGGAATCAAGCTTTCACCGGTGGTCCAAGGTAGCACCTTTTCCATTGATATACCGGCTAAATCGCATAATGTCGGACATAGATCCATCGTCGAAACTGGCGTATTAATGTGAATGGGATCCATTTTGGGAGATGCTATCATTAGTGGAACACGCGAAGAACCATCATAAAATGACATTTTAAACCATAGTCCTCGTTCTCCGAGCATATCACCATGATCTGAAACAAAAATGATTGTTGCCTCTTGTTCTGTATTACTCAGTACATCAAATATTTCACCAATTTTATGATCAAGATAACTAATATTAGCAAAATATGCTCTACGAGCATTTTGGATCATTTGATGAGAAATATCATAAGAGCTCCAATTGCTTGCATCTAACAATCGTCGTGAGTGAGGGTCTTGATCTTCGTAGCTTAACGCAGAAATTTTAGGATTTAAGTGAGCACAATTATGATAAAGATCCCAATACTTTTTACGGGCGAAGTAGGGGTCATGAGGATGAGTGAAGCTTACGGTAAGGCACCAAGGTCGCACATCTTTATTACGAGCTAAATCATATATTTTTCGGCAACTATGATAAGTGACTTCATCATCGTATTCCAATTGGTTTGATATTTCTCCAATTCCAGCATCAATTACAGAACTCATATTGTGATACCACCAATCCACACGCTTTTTTGGCTGGCGATAATCCGGTGTCCAACCAAAATCTGCCGGATAAATATCTGTAGTTAAGCGTTCTTCAAACCCATGTAATTGATCTGGGCCTACAAAATGCATTTTGCCGGATAAAGAGGTTTGGTACCCAGCTATTCTGAGATGATGCGCATAAGTAGGGATTGATGCAGAAAATTCAGAAGCATTATCATAGACCCCAGTTTTCGAGGGCAATTGTCCAGACATCAAAGCAGCCCGTGCCGGCGCGCATAAGGGGCTGGCGGTATAGCTTCTACCAAATCTAATAGATTTTTGTGCCAATTTCTTTAAGTTAGGTACATGAAGCCAATCGACTGGTCCATCTGGAAACAGCGTTCCATTTAATTGATCGACCATAATTATTAAGATATTAGGTTTATTGTTCATGGTTAAGCTTTCTTTAGAACCTAAAATAGGTTAGCGGATGGTTTTTTTGCAGTCTAAGTATTAGTATTTTCAATTTGTTGTGACTAATTGAACATGTTCACTTTATCTTTTTCAGTTGAAAGATCGTTTTTGTCAGTACAGATGCCATAATAATCAGGCCTCCAACCAAGCTTGCTTCGCTTATAGTCTCATTAGCAAAAATCCAAACCCATAGAGGGCCTAATGCGAATTCTATAAACATGTACAATGTAACTTCTGCAGCTACTAAATGTCGTGAAGCAATAACAAAACCGCAATTAGCCATACCTGAAAGTATACCACCTAACAAAAAACATAAAAAAAGATCATTTAGAGAAATTCCTAGATTATTAAAGCGCATAAAAAAACCTATTAGCCCGCTGATAATTCCGGCTAAGATTAAAGTCGGAATCATATCAATCGCACGATATTTTCGTGCAATTATGGCAAAGCTTGAAAACACTAATGCTGTTAATAATGCCATAATGTTCCCATACATTTGACCATTGCTAACTCCACTACTAAACATGATATATATACCTACTGAGGCAAATACCATAGTAAGCATCGTAGTAGTTTGAAGTTTTTCTTTTAAAAATATGTATGCCAAAAGTGCTGTAATGAATGGAATAGCGCTTATTGTAAAAAGAGCGTTTGCTACTGAGGTATTAGTTATAGCTTGTAAGAAAAATATGTTAGCACTTCCAAGAAGTATTCCACCCCAAACACCTGGCCAACCAATGGATCGAATTTGTTTAGCAAAAGGAGTTTTTGTTTTCAGAATTGAAAATAAAGATACTGTAAACACAAGGGCTACTGAACGATAAATATTTATTAAAAGGGCGTCAGTCGTATCGAGGCTTCTGATCGTTAAACCGTTAAAGCTAATTAAAATTGAAGAACATAATATCAAAAAAACCGCGGCCCTTTTGTTCAGATTTAAATTAATAGGATAAGATGAATTTCCCAAGAAATTTAAACTCCCTTTTTATAAATAAATTTATGCTTTCAGTAAAGATTTCTATGTAATTGATAGCGGGAAGCAAGTTAATCTACAGTATTATAATGTTCAGTGTAGAAGTCTTTAGTTCTTTTTCTAACTTGAAAACGACACCTTCTATGTCGTAAAGTTGAAGATAAATATATTTTAATAATGGTGTAACTTGACACTGTTGGAAGAAAGTAATGACATTTTATAGTGTCAGATTTTTGTGAGTTTATTATGATGTTTAAATGTCAAACGATAGTTGATTAGAAATAAATTTCCTTCTGCTTCTTTTTGCCTTCTTTTTTCGACTTCCAAGTTCCTTGAAAACTTGATCTGAGACAGTTCTAAATGAATTAGTTCGCCTGATTTGTTTAATTCTATCTTTTGCAATTTTGTAAGAGGATTTGAATTCCACTATTGGTAAAGGATAATCTTTTCCGATAATACAATTGATTTTCACTTGCATCTCACTATCCATCAACCAAGGTTCATGAATAAATTCCTTGGGTACTTTTTTTAACGCTGGAAGCCATTTCTTTATGAACGCTCCATCTTTATCTTGATCAAAGGATTGCTTAATCGGATTGTAAATCCGGATCGCATTGATTCCAGTAACACCAGATTGCATCTGTAACTGGCTAAAATGTATTCCAGGTTCAAAATCAGTGAATAGTTGCGCTAAATATTCTCCTGTCTTTCTCCAGTCGAGCCATAAGTTGTAACTAGCAAAGCTGACAAGCAAAGCTCTGGAGCGAAATGTTATCCAACCATTTTCAATCAAGGATAGCATGCACGCATCAATAAAGGGGTAACCAGTTGCGCCTTCGGTCCAAGCTTTAAAAAATGTTGTATTAAATACAGGCTCTCTCATTCCTTCAAACATCTTATGCATGCATTTAAATTCAATTTGAGGGTTGTCTTCGAGTTTTTGGATAAAATGGCAGCGCCAAGCAAGACGGGATTTGAAAGCTGTTAAATTACGACCATTTAGGCTAGTTTGAGAGTTTAGAACACCAGAGGAGATTTTGGGTAACCAACGTAGTAACTCTTTTACTGAAATAGTGCCCCAAGCTAAATGAGTCGAAAGACGTGAACAGCTAACTTCCGATTTTAGTGGAGAAGATATATTAAACAAGTAGTCTTTTCCTCTATCATTTTTAAAACTTTGTAAGAGTGATAAGGCTTCCTTTCTTCCACCAATTTGGATTTTACCTCCAAAATGGCGGCCAAATAGAGGATCGTCTCTCTCTGGAATTTTTTTTTCATATTCAACACGGATTAGTTTTAATTTTACTGGTTCTGGAATAATTTGACCGTAAACTCGCTCATTTCTTATCTTTGCCCAAAGGTCTCTATTCTTTAAACCTCGGACGACACCATTATTTGAAGACTCTGTAAATTTAATTCGATTTTCACAACACCATTTTCTGACGCGAATATCTCGGTTATATGTCCAATCATCACCAGTCTCCTCGTGAGCGTGGATAGTCTCAATATTAAATATGGTTTTGAGCTCTTTAAAAATGGGTATGGCTTCTCCTGTTTTTACAATCAGTGGTTGCCCTAATTTTGAACAGGCGCTATTTAGGTCGAGCAAACAATCTCGCAAAAAGTACCAGTGACGTGTTGAGGAATATGACCGTGCCCAATATTCTGGTTCTACAATAAACAGCGGCAGTGTTGGTAGTTTAGTTTGTGAGGCTTCATACAGTGGTTTGTGATCTGTCGTCCGTAAATCGCGCTTAAACCAGACGATATTGATTGTTTTATTTTTCAATTTGCAATCCTAAGTATTAAACTTAATCAAAGAGTTCTGTTTTGTCCTTTAGATATATGTTCAAATGCTGGACTATCCAGATTTAAAATTTTAAATTTCTTCAATTTTACAAATGATTATATAACTTGCCTCAATTTTTTTTTTATTTAACCTTTGTTAAAATATTAGTTGATTACGCAAATTGAAAAAAGGAGTATTGAATGATAATCCCACAGAAAATGAAAGCTGTTGATGTTCTTCAAAATGGTCCTCCCGAAGTTTTAAAAGTTATAAATTGTGCGGTTCCAACTCCTGGTGAGCAAGAAATTTTAATAAAGGTTCATTTTGCTGGAGTAAATAAACCAGATGCGCTCCAAAGATTGGGCCAATACAAAGCTCCACTGGGGGCTAATCCCCGTCTTGGCTTAGAAGTTTCGGGGGAGGTTATAGCTGTTGGTAAAAAAACGAAAAGATGGAAAATTGGGGACCTCGTGACAGCCCTCGTTCCTGGTGGTGGTTATGCTGAATTTGTGACAACAAATGAGGATCACGCGTTACGGATTCCTACTGGATTGGATATGAACCAAGCCGCCGCTTTATGCGAAACATTTTTCACTGTTTGGACAAATGTTTTCCTGCGCGGAAAGTTGAAAGCTGGTGAAAAATTCCTTGTTCACGGAGGCTCCAGTGGAATAGGGACGACTGCGATCCAATTGGCAAATGTCTTTGGTGCCGAAGTTTATACCACGGCTGGGACTAATGAGAAGTGCAAAAGATGTGAAGCTCTTGGTGCACAATACGCTCTAAACTACAAGAGCAATGATTTTGTCGAATTTTTTAAAAAAAAAACAAATAATGAAGGTGTGAATTTGATCTTGGATATGGTTGGGGGAGCGTATACGGCAAAAAATATTAGTGTTATGGCTAATGATGCTAGGTTGGTTTTGATAGGTTTCTTAGGTGGACATGAAGCTAATGTAAATTTTACTCAAGTTATGATGAAAAGATTAGTTATAACTGGCTCAACATTACGACCTCAGTCTGATAAGAACAAAACTGAAATAGCAGAAGATTTAGCTCGAAATGTCTGGCCACTAATTGAAAGCGGCGAAATAAAACCTGTGATAGATAGCACTTACAAACTGGAGGAAGTAATCGAAGCTCATAAAAGACTTGAATCGTCTAATCATATAGGAAAGATTACGTTGAAGGTTTTATAACAGACAAGAAATGTGTTCAATAATTTGCTTCTTTGAATTTTTTTCATACAAATTCAATTTGGCTTCATCAGTTTTACATTTGTTTGTATTAGTAAAACCATTATTATTATTTTATCATTATTGCGTTAACTGAATTGTAGAAAAAATTGAAAGAGAACGTTTATGACAGTTCCCAAGAGACTTTTAATCACTGGTGGAAGTGGTAAAGCTGGAAAGCATGTAGTAAAATATCTTTTAGATAGAGGTCACAAGGTTTTAAACTGTGATTTGGTCAACTATGCTCAAGATGGATTAGACTACCTCAATTTGGATGTAACCAATTCTGGTGAAGTTTTTAATGCATTATCTTGTCATTTTAACAGGGAAGAACTAAGAAAAAATGAAAAAGCATTAGGTCTGGATGCTGTCATTCATTTCGCGGCAATACCCCGGATTTTAGTTAAACCCGATAATGAAACTTACCGCATTAATGTTTTAGGAACCTACAATGTTATTGAAGCAGCAGTTAAACTTGGTATAAAAAAGGTAATATTTGCGTCATCTGAAACGGTGTACGGTTTTTGTTTTTCACATGGGAATCTGTTTCCAGATAGCTTACCGATTACAGAAGAAGACCCCGCAAAGCCAATGGATAGTTACGCAATGTCCAAGGTTGCAAATGAAGAGACAGCAAAAGCTTTTCAACGACGCTCTGGGATTGATATTTATGCATTAAGAATAGGAAACGTTATTGAGCCAGATGAGTTTTTTTTGTTTAAGGAGTTTTCTAAGAAACCTGAAGTTAGATTGCCGAACCTCTTTAATTATATTGATGCTCGGGATTTGGGCCAGGCTGTAGATTTATGTATTGAGAAAGATGGTTTGGGTTATGAAGTATTTAATGTATCTAATGATAATAATTCAGTTGATTTAAACAATGAACAAATTTTGAAAAGATTTTATCCTAACTCAAAGTTAAAGTTTGAAATTGGTTTAAACGAATGCCTGTTTTCTAATAGAAAATTGAGAAAACAACTTGATTTTAAACCGCAAAATAATTGGGTAACGTAAATATGTTTTAAAATAGGTTATTCAACCAACGGCTCATCTGGAGAGGGCGGACCGAAGGAGTAACCTCCCCATACCGATTGATCATAATGAATTACCGAACCTGTCATCATACCACTATCGTCAGATGCTAAAAAAGTTACTGCTTTAGCTACTTCCTCGGGATCGATCAATCGACCAAACGGTTGCTCTTTAGCTGCCTTTTCTAACCAGTTTTTATCCGCTCGATGGTATTCACGTTGAATACGATCTTCTCCTTCAGATGCCATCCATCCTATGTTGAGTTGGTTTACTCTTATTTTGTTTCGCATTAAGGCGTAGCCAGAATTACGGGTTAAAGTTGCAAGAGCTCCTTTAGATGCACAATAAGGTGCGATAAATGGTTGACCTGCGTGAGCCGAGGCTGATCCAATATTTACAATTGTGCCTTGCACATTATTTTGAATCATTAGTTTAGCAACATCTTGCATTAGGAAAAAAGGGGCTCTCGTATTTACTGCGAACATTCGATCATACAAAGCAATAGAGGTATTTAGAAGATTCCCTCTATCTGTTAGGCCTGCAGCATTTACGAGTATATCTACAGTCCCAAAAATTTTTTTTGCAGTTGGAACTATTTTTTGAACTTGATCAATTTTTGCTAGGTCTGTTTTTACAAAATGTACCTTCACACCCGTTCCATTAGTGATGCCTTCAGCGACTTGATCGCCATTTTCTGAGTTGCGCCCGCAAGTAATAAGCCCTCTCGCCCCTGAGTTAGCAAAATGTCTTGCAATAGCAGCTCCCAAACCTTGAGTCCCGCCTGTTACTATTGCAATCTTTCCATCAATTTTGTTCATATTGTTCACTTTTCGACTTCATATCCAGATGCCCCCATGATTTTTATTAATTCCCGGTGTCCTAGTTGAGCCATTTGCAAGGGAGGGCTAATTGCTGGATCTTGTTCTGCTTCAACTACAAACCAACCTTCATAGCCATATAATGCAAGTCGAGTTACAATTGATTGAAAATTTAAGTTACCGTCCCCCGGCACTGTAAATACGCCTTTGATAACAGAGTCCAAAAAACTTTCTTTGTTTCGATCCAGCTTGTCCAAGACCTTCTGTCTTACGTCCTTGGTATGAACATGGCTTATTCGCTTATGATGTTTGTCAATTACCCTTAAAACGTCACCTCCAGCGAAAGCCATATGACCGGTATCATAAAGCAGTTGAAGGGCTTCACCAGAGTGATTCATAAATGCATCAAGCTCCTTCTCTGTTTCAATTACCGCAGCCATATGATGATGATAGCTTATTGGCATGCCTTTATTTGTGCACCACTCCGCAAATTCCGTCATCTTGCGGGCGTAAGTTTTCATTTCATCGTCGGATAGCTTAGGTTTTTGGTTTAGAGGAATGTTTCTTAACCCTTGAACGGTGCGAGAGGTTTCGCCATAAACAATGCATGGAGCGTCACATTCTTTAAAGAAATCCATTTGAGCAGCAATACGGTCTTTTTCTACCTCAATTGATCCGTCCAAAAGTAATCCTGAAAACCAACCACCACAAATCGACATATTATATTGGGCTAGGATAGGGCTGAGCCCCTGCGCATCCATAGGAAATCTACGACCTGTTTCCATACCAGTAAATCCTGCAAGGTTTGCTTGCCGTAGGCACTCTTCGAGCGAAACGTCGTCGCTTAGCTCTTCGAGGTCATCATTCCACCAGGCAATTGGTGCTATCCCAAGGTTTGCCTTCATTGATTATACCCCAATTCGTTGTTTTGACCTAATAATGTCATGGTCAGTTCTTGCGCTATTCACTTCCATTCGATTAGAGACTTCAGGAACCCCAACGTCCCATGAAGCGTCGCCTGGTGTCCATTCGAATGGATCGGTCGGGATAGTTATTACGGTTGTTCTATCGTTTTCCTGCGCCCATTTCATAGCCTGATTTAATTCGTCTAGAGTTTCTACTTTTCGACCATAAGCTCCCATTGACTCAGCATGCTTTGCAAAATCTACTAAGAATGACTCTTTCACTTTGCAATCCTTTATTAAATTATTAAAAGATGCTCCGCCCTTGAAATTTTGAAGCCTGTTGATGATCGCAAAACCTCCATTGTCTGGTATTATTACAATCATTTTGTGTCCACTAAGCACAGATGAGTAAATATCTGAATTCATCATCATATATGTGCCATCTCCAACAATGACTATTGGCGTACGAGTTTTGTCAGCCATTGCGGCTCCCCAACCGGCGGGAATTTCATAACCCATACAAGAGAATCCAAACTCGGTATCAACAGTATTCGGCGCCTTTACTCGCCAACCTTTATTTACCTCCCCTGGAGGGCCTCCTGCAGCCGTAATAACTAAGTCTCGATTATTTGCGTTGTCCTGAACTACTTTTATTATTTGGGCATATGATGGCAAAATTGCATTGGTAGGTTTTTGTTTTTCATCTAAAAGGGCGTCCCAAGTTTTCATTTCCTCACGACCTTTAGCTGTCCAACTTTCGGGAGAAGACCAGTCACCAAGTCCCGCCTCAATTTCCTTAATAGTTTCCAAGGCATCACCTACGACGTCAAGGGCTTGATGTTTTACAGCATCCCAGCGTGCAGTATTGATGGATATAAATTGTGCATTTTCTGCAAAAGTCGTCCATGAACCGGTAGTAAAATCTTGAAGACGGGTGCCTACCGCTAAAATAACATCCGCAGAGGCGGCCATTGCGTTTGCCGAACTTGATCCAGTTACACCAATGCCTCCAACATAGGCAGGATGGCTATGAATTACAGCTCCTTTGCCAGCAATAGTTTCACAAAGCGGAATTCCGTAGTGAAAAGCAAAATTACCAATTTGTTCCTCGGCCAACGAATACTTGACGCCCCCCCCCGAGATAATCAGCGGTCGCTTTGCTGATTTAAGTTTCTCTACTGCGGTAGCAAGTTTACATGCATCTGGGCGGGGTCGTGGTATTGTATGAAGTGTTTCTTTAAAGAAGGACAGAGGATAATCAAAAGCGACTTCTTGAGTGTCTTGGCATAGTCCGATGAAAGCTGGTCCACAATCAGCTGGGTCAAGCATTGCTGCAATTGCTTGCGGTAAAGATGATATTATTTGTTCCGGGTGGGTTATGCGATCCCAATACCGAGTGACGGCTTTAAAGCTGTCGTTAACGGTTATGGTGGGATTATTGAAGTGCTCAACTTGCTGTAAAACTGGATCGGGTCTTCTATTGGCAAAAGTATCGCCGCTAATCAGTAAAACAGGTAGACGATTGGAATGGGCGACTCCAGCAGCTGTAACCATATTGGCAGCTCCCGGTCCAACTGAAGAAGTAGCTATCATTAGTTGACGGCGAAGTTTAGCTTTAGCGTAACCTATTGCGGCCAAAGCCATAGATTGTTCGTTTTGACCTCTCCAGGTTGGGAGTTGTTCTTTAACTGCTTCAAGTGCTTCTCCCAAACACGTTACATTCCCATGACCAAATATTGCGAAAACACCTGCAAACAATGGTACTTTTTCACCTTTTATTTCAGTAAATTGGTTACAAAGGTAGCGTACGAGAGCTTGAGCCATTGTAAGACGAATTGTTTTTTCCTCAGTCATTTTCTCTCCAGACGTTTAAATTTTGATCAAGTTAAGAAAATTAATATTCGTAATGAGTATTTGTTGCAATAGTTTAGAGGTAATTTTTTGGTAGCTTTAATATTCTCTAAAAGAAGGTTGCTTTAGTTTTGATCCTTCGCGTCGGAAATAAAGTTTATGGTTATTGTAACAAACCACTCTGACTGATAGAACTTTACTTAAAGATAATAGAGAAGGAAAAAAATGGTTAATATAGCTTTGATCGGTTGCGGTAGGATTGGGCAGATGCATGCAGCTAATTTAGCTAAGCACGAGCGAACTAATCTCGTGGCGGTCTGCGATGCGGATGAAAAATCCGCCGAAAGGATTGCTCACTTATATGGCTGTAAAGTAGCGGACTCTCCTTCAAAAATTTTTTTATCCGAAAATATTGATGGAGTTATTATTGCTTCAATTACGTCAACTCATGCTGAGTATATAGAAATGGCTGTTGCTGCGGGAAAACCTGTCTTATGTGAAAAACCAATAGATTTGGATTTAGAGCGAGTAAACCGATGCGCTAAGAAAATTTCTGGAACATCAGTTCCAATTCAAATAGGGTTTAATCGGCGATATGATCCAGGACATAACTCAGCGCGCCGTGCTCTTTTAGCAGGTGAGATCGGGGAATTGCATCAAGTAATTATTACATCGCGCGACCCTGAAATTCCACCGAAAGCTTACCTTGAGGCCGCAGGTGGTTTATTTAGAGACATGACTATACACGATTTTGATCTTGCCCGTTTTATGTTGGGAGAGGACCCAGTTGAGGTTTTTGCTCTTGCAAATGCCTTGGGAGACTCGAAAGTAGGTGCTGAGCTTAATGAGGTTGATAGTGCCATGTTTGTTTTACGGACACTTTCTGGAAAACAATGCCATATAAACAACTCACGAAAGGCGGTTTACGGGTATGATCAACGGGTTGAATTGATGGGATCAAATGGGATGTTAATTTCCGGTAATCGCAAACCCAATGAGTTAACAAAGTATAGTCAAAATGGAGTTGAAACCGCAGCGCCATATCAATTCTTCTTTGTTGAACGATATAATGAGGCGTTTATGACTGAAATTGATAGTTTTGTTGATTGTATAGAAAATGGAAAACAACCTCTATCAAGTTTTGAAGATGGAAGAAAAGCTTTAATCTTAGCCGAAACTGCTTATCGGTCTATGCATGAGCGAAGACTAGTGAGCGTTTCTGAATTAGATGAGTAAGAGCTGGAACAACTTGATAGGGTTAGAAATAAATTTTTTTAGTTGGAGGTGTTTTTGAAAAAAAATAGATTAAAAGAGGAGTGGTCGTCAGGGCGCGCTACGCTCAATGGATGGCTTTCGATTAATTCAGCTTTTGTGGCAGAAATAATGGCAGATCAGGGCTTCGATAGCATAACTGTGGATATGCAACATGGTGCGTTAGATTATGAGGGGATGTTGTCTATGCTTCAAGCTGTTCGAGCTTCGGGCGTTGTTCCAATGGTTAGAGTTTCATGGAACCATCCTCCAGATATTATGAAAGCGCTCGATGCTGGTGCTTATGGTGTTATTTGCCCCATGATAAATAGTAAGGATGAGGCAGAGGCCTTCGTTAATTGTTTAAGATACCCTCCCTATGGAGAGCGAAGTTTTGGACCCACTCGCGCTAATTTTTCAGCTGGGAAAGGGTATGCTAGTGAAGCAAGCGATAATATTTGTGGTTTTGCAATGATTGAAACAGCGGAGGCCGTCAAAAATATTGCTGAGATAGTCTCCACTGATGGACTTGATGGAGTATATATTGGCCCTGCCGATCTTACTCTTGGCGTAACAAATGGTCGGTTGGCTCCAGGATTTGATCGTAAGGAAAGTGAAATGACAGAGGTTATAATGAAGATTTTGAATGCAGCAAAATCTGTAGGAATTCGTGCAGGGATTCACTGCGGAAGCTCTACATATGCTGCTAAGGCTATAGGTTGGGGTTTTGATTTTACTACACTTTCAAATGATGTAAGACTGCTGGTAGCAGGGGCTTCGGAGATGGTTATTGAGGCACGAGGCTTAATATCAGGTGAGAAAAAAAGAGAATTACCTGATAAGTCGTCGGAGGTCTATTAAACAGGGCCATTTTTCTATTTTCATGTACTTTAATAGAGAAAAATTTATTTATAATTTTCGCGTCGGTCTGAAAATATTCGTACTCTTTTTCTCCACTTTTTATAAGACCGAGGACTTATATTTTTACGCATGAACTTTTTTGTTTCTTTTTCCTTTAGACCGTATTGGTCGAAAATGTTTTTAAAGCTTATGTGATCAGATAACGCCATTTGGACTAGCTCACTTTTTTCGCTTTCGGTCATTTCTTTGTAATTCACTGATGCTCACCCTTCGATATCTGATTCATTATTAATTTATTGTTTTTTTTGAAATTGAAATAGCCTTTGTTGGCAAATTTCCAACAATAAATGTCATTTTCGTTATAAATTATATTGAATTCGGTGCTAAAGTTTGTTTTCAACATATTAATGTAATCGAAATTTTCACCAATGAATGGATAAAGCACATCAATGCCATCAGAGGATTTACAGAAATTCTCCAAAAAGTAAGGTTGAATAATTTTGCTGTTTTTTAGTTGTTTATGCAAGTCTAATTGAAGAGTTTGTTTAAATTCTAACACTTTCTTGCTTAGTATGAGCTTTCTTTTATCATTATTTAAAATGAGTAAAAAAATCTGCTTGTAATTATTGAAGTTTACTTTTGGATTAGAGATATTGAGCTCATTATCAAAAATTAATAGTGTCCCGTATTTGTTGTAAGTATTTCTTGTTTGTATAGGCATTTTGAATGGATAGGTTTTAGCTTCAATGAGTGGTTCTGCGACTTCGTTCAACGTGATATCTTTTACTTGAATATTAGAGAATTTTTCAATGTTTGATTTTCTGGCAACATAATTTTTACCTTTAGTTTGAAGACCTGCTACCCACCGCCAACTCAGTGTATTAGATGCTGTGTCGCCGTCAAATAAATGTTTCATAAAAAAAGCTGCACCAAGCTGCCATGGGAGTTTTAAAGTGAAAATCCAAATGCTGGCGAACCACATTCGACTGTGGTTATGCAAATAATTTTCATTTTTTAGGTCTCTGATCCACTCATTGAAAAACTCGATTTCCGTTTCACCTTTGACAGCCTTCATATAATTTGGATTATCAGGGATCGTTTTGGCTTCGGTTAAAAATTCTTTCCATACATCTTGGTGTGTCTCTAACCAACCTCTCCAATAAATGCGCCAGAGGATTTCTTGAATAAATTTCTCGGAATAGCCGGTCTTGGTCGTGGAAAGAATTTTATTTATGATATCGTATTCAACTAAAACTCGGTGTGAAATATAATGAGATAAGCAGGACACATTTTTCCGGTTTTGAGGACCAAAATCAAAGTTTCTTTCCTTCTCATAATCTTTGAGATTATTAGCAATAAAGTGATCGAGTTGAAAATTTGCTGCGCTTTTTGTGTCTGACAAGTTCATCTTTAAAGTTTCCCCTTTTAGGTCTACCGAGATTTTCTCTTTGAAAAACTGTATTGAAGTGAATATTAATCAAGAAAAACGAAGAGCTTTGAACGATACAAATTAAGAAGGTAGTGTTTGATTATGGACTTGCAAATCAAATTTTTTATTCCGATTTGGCGAAGAATTGTCGTGGTAATTTCGTGTTCGATTTGGACATGCCTAGAAATTTGGGGGAACAATTTTGGTTGGGGTCTTTTTGCATTTTTGATAACAATTTATTGTGCTTATCAATTTTTTTTTAGTTTTCTACCGAAAGATAAGGATGATTAAGTTGAAGAAAAGTTTGTTTTTAATGATTAGAGGGATTTTTTGCAAAAGTTGCTTTATTGATAAGAATTACTCGAAAAAAGCATTTTGGCTTAGGTGTATCTATGATACGTCCAGTTACTTAATCCTTGCTAAAACGTAAAAATTATCGTCTTACTGCTTGGAATTATAATTTCAAATACTTTGAAAGGCGTTTTGATAAATTGAGAATTGATAAACATGCAATTTAAAAATATACTTTATGAGGTTATTGGTTCACTAGCTTTTGTTACTATAAATCGAGCTGATAAGCATAATGCTATTTCTTTAAATACTTTAGATGAATTAAATAAAGCAGTTGCGATTGCGGCCTCTGACGACAACATAAGAGTTGTATCCATCACAGGGGCTGGAGGTAAAGCCTTTGCAGCAGGTTCCGACCTCAATGAGGTTTTGGATAGAGACCTAAAAAAAACGTTAGATCCACTTATTCAGGGATTGGCATTAAGACTAGAGGCTACGCCTAAACCAACGATCGCAGCAATTGATGGTATTTGTATGGGCGGTGGACTAGAGGTTGCTCTTGCTTGTGATCTCAGAATAGCGACACCCAAATCGCAATTTGCAACGCCTGAAGGGAAGCTTGGAATTATTCCAGGTGGTGGCGCCACTGCTCGCCTTCCGCGTATAGTCGGAAGAGGTTGGGGAATGGAAATGCTTCTAATGGGCGAGTCAATAAATGCAGAAAAAGCTTTGCATATCGGTTTAATTACTCGATTAGTTGAGTCGGATGAGTTGAGGGGAGAGGTTATTCGTATTGCTGAGCATTTGACTTCATTTGCTCCTTTTGTTCCTCCAACAATGAAAGCGATGGTTCATAAGGGTATGGACTCCAGTCTATCCGGAGCTTTGATGTTGGAAAAATATGCTCAAGGCGCGCTCGTTCAAACTGAGGATAAACGTGAGGGTATTTCTTCTTTTCTAGATAAACGTAAGCCCAAGTTTAAGGGGAAATAATCCATACATAAAAATTTTAAGGGCATAGACAAAACACCTTCTGCGTGCTTAACTAAGGTTATGAAAAAAAGATTACTCCTTTGTTCGCTCTTTAGCGTCTTTTTGGCAGGACTACTTTCTGTTCAGGGCATTTCACATTCTGGAACGGATAATGAAATTGTTAAGGCCCGTATGGCTAGCATGAAAGTAATAGCAGCAAATATGAAAAGTTTATCGAAGGTAAGTCGAGGCAGAGACCCGTTTGATCTAACGGAGGTTAAAGATATGCTGGCTAAAATTGAAAGTAGCGCTGCTGAAACGCCAATATTATTTGAAGTTAATGCTACAGACTCGACATCAGAAGCAGCCAGTGAAATATGGGAAAATTTTCAAGATTTCAAGGATAAAGCTTTTGCCTTAGAGTCGACGGCAAAAGCTTTAATTAGTACCGTTGCAAGTGCCGACGACGCTGCAGTCGCTGTTCAGTCCTTAGGTAGTAAATGTAAATCTTGTCATTCGAAATACCGCAATTAAAATTACTACCAGTTGCAGAGCGATGAGAAAAAATTAATTAAAATGTTTTTACTGTCACTTGGCAGTATTTGTCTGGTATTAGCATTATGGTTCGGTTTTAACGTAAAAGCAAAACAGAAGAATTTCGCATCTCTTCGAGAGCTAACGCCAAATGTACAAGATGGACAATATGTTTTTAATGCTTCTGGATGTGCGGGTTGCCATCGAAACCCAGTAGGAACAGATAGACTTGAGCTTTCCGGTGGGGTTGTTTTAAAAACTGAGTATGGAGAATTTTATGTACCTAACGTTTCGATGAGTATCGAAAACGGCATTGGTGCGTGGTCCTTGAATGATTTTGCTAATGCACTTCGTCTTGGTGTAAGTCCTAAGAATCAACATTATTACCCTTCATTTCCTTATACTTCTTATAACAAAATAAAAGATCAAGATTTGGTTGATTTATGGGCTTACTGGCAAAACCTTCCAGCAGTTGAAGTTCAAAACATTGATCACGATTTATCTTTACCTTATAATTTTAGGGAGGGACTTGGAATTTGGAAAAAAATGTTCCTCAAAAATGATTTAGTGGGTTCTGATGAAGAAAAAAGAGGTAGGTATTTAGTTGAAGCTTTAGGTCATTGTGCAGAGTGTCATACCTCAAGAAATATATTGGGTGGATTAAAGATTGACAATTGGATGAAGGGCGGTGAAAACCCATCTGAATTGGGAACAGTTCCCAACTTGCTTGAAACAGTTAAGAGATGGTCTAACGAAGAGATGGAAGAATATCTTGCTAGCGGGTTTACACCAGATTTTGATGTTGTTGGTGGTCATATGGTAGAGGTAATTGAAAGTACGCGTCTTTTATCTTATGATGATCGAGTAGCAATTTATAATTATTTTAAGGCATTAATAAATGATTAAAGTGCTGATGCCCTACTTAATGTTAATGCTTGCTGTTATTTTTGGAACAGCGTCAAATTCATTTGCGAATAGCGCAGATGGATTTACAAAACTAATTCCTTCAATTTTAAGCTCAGTGACAATAATTTTGTGTATGCTCTGCCTTTCCCATGCCATGCGGTCACTCCCAGTAGGAATTACTTATGCATCTTTTGCTGGTATTTGTATCGTTGGAACTACATTAGTTGGGGTAATTAAATTCAGTCAGGTCCCGACTATTCAAACAATGATCGGACTCACAATCATAGTTTTTGGAGTGTTTATTACAAATTTTTTTTCGAGTAAGATCAACTGATTAAAAATTTTTTGTACGCTTGCTAACTAAACTAACAATCAACAAAAGTAGAAAAAATATTGAGGCGACGCACACGATTGAAGGTCCGGTTGGGGTATCAAAAATAAAGGCTGATTTTATCCCAAGGATAGCAGAAGATATTCCCACGATACCAGCCCCTATCCCCATACCTTCTGGTGTCGATACTATCCAGCGTGCGGATGCTGCTGGAATAATCAACATCGCTACGATTAGCAGAATGCCAACAATTTTAATTCCAACAGCTACAACTGTAGCCAGAGCTATTGTTAAGACCATATTTTCTTTTTTTGGACTAAAGCCACTTGCTGAGGCCATATCCTCGTTTAAAGTTACTAATAAAAGCGGAGACCAACGCCAAATCATGAGAATAATCACAGTTATGGCTCCCAACCATATTAGTAAAAGGTCCATACGTGACACAGCTAAAATATCTCCAACCAAATACGCCATTAGATCAATGCGAACGCCTGAAATAAATGATACGATAACGAGGCCTGTGGCGATTGACATATGACCTGCTACCCCAAGCAGTGTATCTAAAAAAAGTGAACGACCTTGTGTGAGGGTAACAAGTGATGCCATCAATAACGAAATCACGATAGCACCGCTAAAGACAGAAAATTCAAAAAGTAGTGATAGCGCGATACCGAGCAAAGCGGCATGTGCAGTTGCTTCGCCAAAATAAGCCATCCGTCGCCAAACCACGAAACATCCCAGTGGGGCTGATGCTAACGCTACGCCAATAGCAGCTAAAGTCGCTCGTATTATAAAATCGTCTAGCATTTCATAATTTCTCGTTTTCTGTATGATGATTATGGTCGTGACTATGCCTATAAAGGGCAAAAGTTCCATCAACATCGGATCCAAATAGTGCTTTGTACTCAGGTGAGGTTGCTACAGATTTTGGTGCCCCTTCGCAGCAAATATGGCCATTCAGACAAATGACTCTGTCAGATGCACCCATTACGACATGTAAATCGTGACTAATCATTAAAACAGAGCAATCTAAATCATTTCGAATATTTTCGATTTTGCGATAGAAAGCTGCAGATCCAGATTGATCCAATCCGCGTGTAGCTTCGTCCAGCAGCAATACGTCTGGTTCGTTAATTATGGCTTTGGCAAGTAGCACACGTTGCATCTCACCTCCCGATAAATTATATATTTGACGGTTTAAAAGGTCCTTCGCACCTACGATCTCGAGTGCCTTTTCAAATGCTTTTTGGTTTTTTTGTTGAGCGAGCAGCAAAAAGCGCCCAACGGTCATTGGTAACGAATGATCAATGTTAAGTTGTTGTGGTACATAGCCCATTTTTAAGTTGTCTTTTAATTTAATTTTGCCGGAGCTGATCGGAGCAGTGCCTATGATTGCTTTAAAGAGAGTGGTTTTTCCTGAACCGTTTGGACCGACTATTGTTACTATCTCGCCTCGATTTAGGAAAAGGTGCAGGTTTTTTAAGACTGTTTTAGCGCCGTATCGTACATTAAGGTCAGTGACTTCAATCAGCATTAGGCTGTCTCAGGGCTAATACAAGACTTACAAAGTCCTATTATTTCCACAAATGCTTCTTCAATTTTAAAATTAACATTCGGTGCCTTTTTTAAATTTATCCCGCTTTCATTCTCTTCAAGTTCAGCCACTTTATCGCACTTTCGGCAAATCATAAATGCTGGAGAGTGCGAACTTCCCGGATGAGCGCAAGCTACGAACGCATTTAAACCTTTAATTTTATGTACAAAACCTTGTTCAATCAGAAAGTCGAGGATCCGATAAGCTATTGGCGGCTTAGAGCTTAATCCTTCTTCTCGTAACAAATCAAGTATTTCATAAGCACCAAGTGGTCTGTGATCTCTAAGTAAAAATTCGAAGACTTTTCGGCGTAATGGTGTGAATTGCAGGTTCTTTTTCGTACAATGCTTTTCAATTGCTTCCATAGCAGTTTTAAAACACGAATCGTGATTATGTTTTGTAAAAACTCTCGAAGTATAGTCTTTTGATATTTGTTTTTTCATCGAGTAAAAATCTTCTTGAATAAAAATTTTATGTAGTATAGTAGATATGTTATAATATAACATTAAATTAAACAGTAAGGTATGAAAAAGAAAATGTCCAACAAAATAATTTCAATTTCCACTGCATTAATGTTTGGAGGAAGTATTGCTTGCGCAGACGTACCAAAAGTCGCTGTGGATATTGCTCCAGTACATTCATTAGTGGCAAGAGTTATGAATGGTGTAGGAACCCCCAATTTGATTATTCCAGCTGGAGCTTCACCGCATGAATATCAGTTGCGACCCTCCGAGGCAAAAGCAATTCAGGAAGCAAATCTTGTATTTTGGATGGGGGAAGATTTAACTCCTTGGTTAGAAAAAGCACTTTCTAGTCTGGCCGAGAGTACCCCTACTTCAACACTCTTGGAGATTGACGGGATCGAATTACTCGATTTTAGGGAAGGCGCATTGTTTGAGGCGCATGACCATGACGATCATAAGGATCACGATGATCATCAAGGACATGCTCATGGGGATCATGACCCTCACGCTTGGTTATCACCTACGATTGCAAAGGTTTGGTTGAATGAAATTGCGGCAAAGCTTTCGGCGATTGATCCTAATAATGCTGGGTCTTATTTTTCAAATGCTGCCTCGGCGAGG
>JAQWUC010000061.1 GCA_029242355.1 Paracoccaceae bacterium
TTCAAAATGGATGATAGAAAAAGAAGGTATGGAACCTGAACTTGTTATACGTGAAGGAGAAAAAGTTTCTGAAATCCTTGCCCAGATCAAAGAAGATCCAGAAGTGGGTATTCTTGTACTTGGGGCAAATCCTTCTGGGGAAGGACCTGGACCTCTCGTATCACAACTTGTGGGTCACCAAGGAGGAGTTTTACCTGTTCCGGTGACTATAGTTCCTGGCTCAATGACTAAAGAAGCCATTATTGCAGTTTCTTGAAACCCCCATTTTAGAAATATTCTAAAAACTTGACTTTTTAACGAAATAAGAACAACATAATCATAATAATAAAATAGGAATTAAAATGTTCATACAAACAGAGGCAACGCCTAACCCGTCAACTTTAAAATTTCTTCCAGGCGAACCGGTCCTAGATCTTGGAACTGCTGACTTTGCGTCTAAAACTGCTGCGCAAAATTCTCCACTAGCCCAAAGAGTTTTTCAAGTAAATGATGTAACAGGTGTATTCTTTGGTCTCGATTTCATAACAGTGACTAAAACTGAAACAGCAGATTGGGACCACATGAAACCAGAGATACTTGCTGCCATTATGGACCACTATCAATCTAAAGACCCCGTAATGATAAACCAATCAGGAGCCATCAATCACGTAGAGCATGACGGACCAGATAAAGAACTTGTTGATCAAATTAAAGAATTGTTAGATACCCGTGTAAGGCCCGCAGTAGCTCAGGACGGAGGAGATATAACATTTCATGGATTTGAAGATGGAATAGTATATTTGCATATGCAAGGAGCATGTGCTGGATGCCCATCGTCAACAATGACTTTAAAAATGGGAATTGAGAACCTGTTACGGCATTATATTCCACAGGTGACAGAAGTCAGACCAATTGCTGCATAGATAACTCCCTGTTCGTGACTGAAAGCCACCTTTTAGCGATAAACACTGTAACAGGATGCTGCAGTGTAGCTGTATCAAACGGAACTATCCTCTTAAATAAAAAAACAATACTCGCTGATAGGGGTCACTCTGAGATCATAATACCTCTGATTGAAACTGTTCTAAAAGAATCTGGATTACATGTAGACAATTTAACTGGATTTCTTGTTTGTACTGGCCCTGGAAACTACACTAGTTTAAGAATTGCAATATCGGTAACTCGAGCTTTTGCCCTTGCTCGTAATAAACCAGCTTGTGGTATTTCCTTATTCGAACTTCTATCAACGAACCAACCTAAAGTTTTAGTGCTAGTAAAAGGACCAGAAGAAAAAATTTATACGCAAGAATTCTCAAATGGACTTCAGGTTAACGCACCAAGGTTGCTTACTTTAGATGAAATTAAAAAAACAGAAGAATTTTTTGGATGTACAACTATAGGTTACCAAGCGAAGAAAATTGGTAAAGTGTTAAATAGCGAGAGTTACGTTCATGCCCCTATGATATCTTTTAACAAATTTTTTGCCATAGGATTGAACAAGCTTAAGAAAGGCTATCCCAGACCATCTCCTATTTATATTAAATAAGATTCTGGAAACAAACAACTTGAGAAACAACTTTTTAAATTCCACTACAAGTAAAAATCCCTTTGATTATGAAGATTTTTCTAGAGCTATGGCTGATTTACATTCTTCCTGTTTCAAGAGTCCCAAAGTAATCTTTAGCAAGGAAACTATGTTTTCTTTCCTCTTAAACTGTAAAAGCCACATATTTTATGATGGAATTAGCTTAGCAATCATCCAGGTAACAGGTTTAGAAGCAGATTTGATCACTATGGCAGTCGACCCCACGCAACAAAAAAAAAGTATTGCTTCAAACTTGTTAGAGCTCATACTCCTGTATTTAAAACATTTAGGTGTAAAAGAGCTATTTCTTGAGGTAGCTATCAATAACATAGCAGGGCTTAAGCTATACAACAAAATTGGTTTTAAGACCTGTGGTGTCAGAAAAAACTACTATTCATACTATAGCGGTATGCAGTGTGACGCCTCAGCTATGGTATATAATTTATCCAAAAAAAAGGGAAAATTTAACAAAAAAACGTTGCAAAAGCTATACCCAATAGGTTAGCGTAATCTATTGAAATAATGCGAGTCTTTAACTTAGGCTGGATTATTTTCCCGAAATAATAATCAGGAGATGACAATGAAACTTAAAATGCTTTTAACAAGCACCTTTTTTTCGTTAGGGCTAATAGGATCTGCATTTGCGGAACCTGCCATAATTTATGATTTAGGTGGAAAATTTGATAAATCCTTTAATGAATCTGCATTTACTGGGGCAGAAAAATGGAAAAAGGAAAATGGTGGCACTTATCGTGAATTTGAGTTGCAATCAGACGCACAAAGAGAGCAAGCTCTAAGACGTTTTGCAGAAGCAGGAAATAATCCTATTGTAATGGCTGGATTTATGTTTGCCACTCCCTTAGCAGAAGTAGCGAAGGATTATCCAGATACAAAATTTGCAATAATTGATATGGTTGTTGACTCTCCAAACGTCCGATCAGTAGTTTTTAATGAACATGAGGGTTCTTACCTTGTTGGAATGATGGCAGCCATGGCGTCAAAAACAGGAACAGTGGGCTTTGTCGGAGGCATGGATATTCCACTGATACGCAAATTTGCATGTGGTTACGTGCAAGGAGTCAAGGCGGTAAATTCAAATGCAAAAATAATTCAGAATATGACAGGTACAACCCCAGCCGCATGGAATGATCCAGTTAAAGGTACTGAATTGACCAAAGCCCAAATTAGTCAAGGTGCAGACGTGGTTTACGCTGCAGCAGGCGGAACTGGAGTAGGAGTGTTACAAGCGGCCGCAGACGCCGATATCCTATCAATTGGTGTAGACGCTAACCAAAATTATATGCACCCAGGAAAAGTCCTCACATCAATGCTCAAAAGAGTTGATTTAGCTGTTTACAATGCTTTTTCTGAAGGAGCAAGTTTGACGACAGGTTTCAATGTAATGGGGCTTGCTGAAGATGGTGTAGGATACGCTCTGGACGAGCACAACGAGTCACTCGTCAATGCAAAAATGATTTCGGCGCTTGAAGCTGAAAAAGCAAAAATTGTTAGCGGCCAAATAAAGGTACATGATTATATGTCGGATAATAGTTGCCCGGCCAACTGATGTAATACCAGAAAATTTATAGGGATGGATAGGAAAATTCCTGTCCATCCTTACTTAAAAACTAGGAACCGAAACGGTGACCCAGACTCAGCCAATTATAGAACTTGATTCTATCTATAAATCGTTTGGATCGGTCCGAGCGAATAAGAATATTTCTCTAAAAATAAATTCAGGAACAATTCACGGTATCGTTGGAGAAAATGGTGCTGGGAAGTCTACTCTAATGTCAATTCTTTATGGCTTTTACAAAGCAGATAAAGGAACAATAAAAATAAGTGACCAAAAAGTCTTAATTGCTGATAGTCAATCAGCGATTGCTCACGGCATTGGAATGGTATTTCAACATTTCAAACTAGTAGAAAACTTTACAGTATTGGAAAATATCGTTTTGGGTGCAGAAAATGGAAACCTTATAGCTCCATCTTTAAAGAGTGCGCGTGAAACCCTTAAAAATCTCGCGACTGAATACGAACTCAATGTCGATCCAGACAGTTTAATCGAAAATATTAGCGTGGGAATGCAACAGAGAGTAGAAATCTTAAAAGCCTTATATCGAAAAGCCAAGATACTCATTCTTGACGAACCAACTGGAGTTTTAACTCCAGCAGAGGCAGAACATCTTTTTCGAATACTCAAGAACCTTAAGAATGAGGGTAAAACTATTATTCTTATTACACACAAATTAAAAGAAATTATGAGTGTGACAGATACTGTAAGCGTCATGCGCCAAGGTGAAATGACCGCGACTGTGAAAACAGTCGATACCAATCCCGAACAACTAGCAGAGTTGATGGTCGGCAGAAAAGTACTATTACAGATAGAAAAAAAAGCGCCAATTATTGGATCATCGGCATTATATTGCCGCAACTTAAATTACACTGATGAGAAAGGTGTGCACCGACTTAAAGATATTAACTTTAATGTAAGCCAAGGAGAAATTCTTGGGATTGCCGGTGTCGCAGGTAATGGCCAATCTGAACTTTTGGAAGTTTTAGCAGGAATTAAGAAAGCTGAGGGAGAAATTACCGTTAATTCGAACAATATTTCGTTAAATTCCAGAACATCGAACCCACTAACGAGACGGCATTTAGGTGTCTCCCATGTACCAGAAGATCGTCAAAAACTTGGTTTAGTCATGGATTTTTATGCCTGGGAAAATATGGCGTTAGGCTACCATTATAAAGATCAGTATAGATCAAATAAATTTTTCATGGATAACACACAGTTGAAATTAGAAACCGAACAACGAATAAAGAATTTCGATATCCGTCCAAATGATGGAGATTTAGCTGCAAAAAGCTTCTCTGGAGGGAATCAGCAAAAAATTGTTTTAGCACGAGAAATAGAACAAAATCCTAATATTTTAATTGTTGGCCAGCCAACGCGTGGTGTTGATATAGGAGCAATAGAATTTATACATAGAAGAATAATTCAACTCCGTGATGCTGGGAAAGCTGTAATATTAGTGAGTGTAGAATTAGATGAGATTCTATCATTATCTGATAGAATTCTTGTAATGTTTGATGGCAAAATAATGGGTGAAAAAATCGCTGCTACTACTGATGAACGAGAATTAGGCTTATTAATGGCTGGCATAGGTTAGGTCTTCAATGGATGTTTTACCAAAATGGGCTGAAGTAGTATTAATACCACTTATAAGCCTTGCCTTATCATTTTTGATATCAGCTATAGTTATTATTGCAATTGGTGAAAACCCACTTTCAGCTTTGCAAATTATGGTTGATGGAGCCCTCGGCTCTACTTATGGTTGGGGCTATACTCTCTATTATACAACGAATTTTATTTTCACTGGATTGGCCGTATCAGTCGCTTTTCATGCCAAAATGTTCAATATTGGTGGAGAAGGACAAGCTTTATTAGGGGGGTTGGGCGTGGCCGTAATATGCCTTGCTTTTGAATGGCCTCACTGGTCTTTAGCCTTAATAGCGGCATCTTTCGGAGCAATGATTTTCGGTGCATTCTGGGCTTTAATCCCAGCCTACCTACAAGCAACCCGAGGGAGCCACATAGTTATAACTACAATAATGTTCAACTTTATCGCTGCCTCAGTCCTAAATTACCTTCTTGTAAACGTTTTGAGGCCAGAAGGTTCAATGGACCCTGCAACAAGAAAATTTTCTGAAGCAGCTCACCTTCCCACTCTTCATGAGATGTTTTCAATTATAGGAATTCCTTTTTCTAAAGCTGCGCCAGTAAATATATCCTTTTTAATTGCTATTGTTGCATGCATTCTAGTTTGGTTGTTAATTTGGCATACACGCTTAGGATATGAAATCAGAACTTTTGGACACTCCGAGGAAGCAGCGCAATATGCTGGTATATCAACTACTAAAATTATCCTAACATCCATGATAATATCTGGTGGTCTTGCTGGTCTCATGGCTATAAATAACGTCATGGGTGAAGCAGAACGTTTAGTCATGAATGCTGCTGAAGGTGCTGGTTTTATAGGAATAGCTGTTGCCCTTATGGGTAGATCTCATCCAGTCGGAGTGTTCCTCGCAGCGCTACTTTTTGGTTTTTTGTACCAAGGTGGAGCCGAGCTAGCCCTTTGGACTTCAATCCCAAGAGATTTAATTATAGTCATTCAAGCATTAGTAATTCTTTTTACAGGAGCTTTAGATAATCTTGTGAGAATCCCTCTTGAAAAGATTTTTGTTAGTTTCCAGAAGAAGGTGGATTGATGGATTTATTAACAATAATTCAAATACTTGACTCAAGCATTCGATTAGCCACTCCCTTGATATTTGCAGCACTAGCTGGCCTATTTAGCGAAAGGGCTGGTATTTTTGATATTGGCCTAGAGGGTAAAATGCTGGTATCTGCCTTTTTAGCAGCAGCTGTAGCTTCTACTTCAGGCTCCGTCTGGGTTGGGTTGTTAGCAGGAGTTTTTGCATCATTGTTATTTTCTGGTATCCATGGAGTAGCGTCTATTACATTTCGCGGGAATCAACTCATTTCTGGTGTTGCAATCAACTTTTTAGCGGCAGGGATGACAGTACTCGTAGCACAGAGTTGGTTTGCACAGGGTGGCAGAACTCCTTCTCTTTCGGGAGCTTCCCGCTTTGATCCAATCATTCTGCCCTTTGCAAACGAACTAACCCGAATACCTCTAATTGGTCCTATTTATTCAGAACTCATATCTGGGCATACTATTTTGGTTTATATTGCTATTCTTGCAGTACCAAGTGCTTGGTGGCTTCTATTTAAAACAACATTTGGACTAAGACTTCGAGCTGTTGGTGAAAACCCAGAAGCATTAGATACAGCTGGTGTATCTGTTATTAAAACTCGATATGTTGCAATACTAATTTGTGGTATTTTATGCGGCTTATCTGGAGCCTACCTTTCAACTGGTTTATCAGCTGGCTTTGTAAAAGATATGTCGGCAGGAAGAGGTTATATCGCTCTAGCGGCATTAATCTTTGCAAAATGGCGGCCATGGTATATTCTAACAGCATGCATTCTTTTCGGCTTACTAGAGGCTATATCAAATCGATACCAAAATATTGAAATACTAGAAATTACTTTACCGGTACAATTTATGCAGACATTGCCGTATCTTTTAACAGTAATAATCTTAGCAGGATTTATAGGAAAGGCGGTTCCTCCTAAAGCTGGAGGTCAACCTTATACAAAAGAACGATAGGCGTTAGGGGCTACACAAAAAAATTATTTTCACGAGTGTACTTGCGATTTCAAAAATAAAGGTTTAGGGAGCCTTAAGTTATAATAACGAGCCCCATGAATTTTTCTTATTCATAAGCACATTATTAGAAGGCATCAAATGCAAGTCTATCTACCAATAGCCGAAGTATCGGTAAACATTTTCTTATTAATTGGACTAGGTACATTAGTTGGAATCCTTTCAGGCATGTTTGGCGTCGGAGGTGGATTTTTAATGACACCATTATTATTCTTTATTGGAATACCACCAGCTGTGGCTGTCGCAACCGAAGCCAACCAAATCGTTGCCTCATCTTTTTCAGGAGTGTTAGCTCATTTTAAACGAAGGGCAGTGGACCTTAAAATGGGAATTGTTCTGCTGATAGGAGGATTGCTTGGAGCCTCTGTCGGTGTATATGTGTTTAAAATACTCAAAGAAATAGGCCAAGTAGAACTACTTGTTACACTTTGTTATGTGGTGTTCTTGGGTATAATAGGCTCTTTAATGTTTTTTGAAAGCCTTTCAGCAATAACCAAACAGAACCGCCCACAAAAAAATATTAAAATAAAACGACATACTTGGGTACATCGATTGCCACTAAAAATGCGGTTTAGGACTTCAAATTTATACATTAGTGCAATACCTCCGTTTGTCATTGGAATAGTCGTTGGTGTCCTAGCAGCAATAATGGGTGTTGGTGGAGGCTTCATAATGGTGCCAGCAATGATCTATATTATCGGAATGCCAACTAAAGTAGTAATTGGCACATCATTATTTCAGATAATTTTTGTAACCGCCTTCACGACCATCATGCATGCAACTCAAAACTACAGTGTGGACGCGCTCTTAGCTATTCTATTAATCTTAGGTGGAGTTTTTGGAGCACAAATCGGCGTCAGATTAGGAGTTAAATTAAAAGCTGAGCAATTGCGAATTTTATTATCCATGATCGTTCTATGCGTATGCTTTAAATTAGTATTTGATCTTTTAATAACGCCAGACGAGTACTACTCGATAATGGTGGACATTCAAAAATGATCCGAATTATCAACCTTATACTTTTTACAATAGTTATTAATAGCACAGCTCAAGCCAATGACTTGATAGTTGGAGGCCTGAGTTCTAAAAACATTTCTATAAACACGACCTTTTCAGGATCCGATATTTTTATATTTGGTTCGATTAAAAGGAATAACAATAAAGAAATAATACCTTCTGACATAATCATTGAAGTGCTAGGACCTAAAACAAATCTAACCGTGCGAAAAAAAAAGAAGATGTTTGGAATTTGGGTTAACAGCGACCCATACAAAATTATTGATAGTCCAAGCTTTTATTCTCTAATTTACACTGATGAACCAGAAAACATTCTCAGTGACACGCAATTAGCTAAAACATTAATTGGAAAAGAACAATTCTTTAGATCTAAGAATTTACAAGAAGGCTATTTCGACGCTGTCAATGCGAACATAAGGATAAAAAGTAAAGACGGTTCTTATCTTTTTAATAATGATCCCATTACTCTTAAAGGTGAAACCCTTTTTTCAGCGCGGGTTTCTCTTCCAGCTAACCTTACTGAAGGCGACTATGAAACAAAAATACATCTAGTGCAAAATAATAGAATAGTTACCTCCTATATCGATTTTATAAAAGTTAGAAAAATTGGTGTTGAAAAATGGTTGTATAATACAGCTCATGAAGAGCCCCTTTTTTATGGTATATTTTCAATATTTTTAGCACTTTTTTTTGGCTGGGGAGCCTCAACTTTATTTCGCAGATTTCAGAAGTAATTTTAAGTCTCACATTCAAATTTACTTACGTTTGATGAAACTAAATCGGATGCTCTAATACTACCTTTTGCATTTGCAATTCGATAATTAGTCACCCAAAAAAGTTTTTCTTGTGCACGTGTTATTGCCACATAAGCAAGTCTTTTCCACAAAGGAATGTCAGATTCTATTAAACCAGATTTTGCACTAGCCTCAATGTCTGGAGAAAAGACCTGAACTTCAGGCCACTGAGAACCTTGAGCCTTGTGGATAGTAGTTGCAGCCCCATGAACAAATAAGACACCCATACCTGCCGCACTTAAAATATTTGGCGTTTGTTGTCCTGTTCGTTCCATTTGCACAATCGATGCAACAGAAATATTAGGTTCGCTGGCTCCCACCACAAATAATTTACAAAAACCACTTTTTTTTCCCTTACCAATATAAATAGCTTGGGCACCTTTGATTAAGCCTCGATCCTCAAGATCTATCCTTTTTTTTCGATATTTGCTGGGCAACTCTATGCCATCACAGATTAAAGGCTCGCCCGTTATCAGAAGATTATCAGGAATATCAAATGCTTTTCTAAAAGCAGAAATTAATCTAATTCTTGTTTGGTTTCGCCAAACAAGAACTGGAGACCGACACATCAAGTCAGGGCAAACACTTGAAGAAACCACGATTCTATTATCAATTTTTGACAAATTTTTAATCCTCTCGTTAAAATCTTCGTAGGTTGTTTGAGATTTCCTCAAAAAATTTGTCAACTGAATAATTGGATTATCTTGTGATTGTCGATGAATTTTTGTTAAAAGAAATTTTTTTTTATCACTTAATTCATGAAAAACCATTCGACCCGATTGCTCTACCGGAGATAATTGACCTGGATCACCAAATAAAATTAAAACTCTAAATATTTTTTTCAAATCTTCTACTTGAGTTTGAGTCAGCATAGAACTCTCATCAACAATGCCGATATCTAGTGGGTTCTCACGTCTTTTCCAACCAATAATAAAATCGGATGTCCTGACTCCAACCGAAGCAAGCGCCCCCGGAATTGAAGGATGGTTAGAGAAAAAGGTTTTAATATTTTCGAGTTTTTTGTCATTGAAAGCATCTAATGAGGGCTTTGCTGATAAACCTTGCAACCAATCAGAAATCTTTTCATAGTTAGGATCATAAAGTGGTGAGTAAAGGACACGATGTAAAGTAGTAGCCCTGACCCCCAAAGTTTTTAAAACAGATACAGCTTTATTCGTTGGGGCGAGAATAGCATAACATCGCATTCCTTCCTTTCGTTTAGTTTCGAAATCAATATTAACTGAGTTTACATCAGAGTTTTCTAGTGTTTCCACTAACACACGCAACACCTCCGTTTTACCAGAGCCTGCATAGCCCAATACTGCCACCATATTTTCTTTAAAACTAATCGCCTGCAAATCGTTGCCTACGGAACCCTTAAAATTAAGTCCTGACACATTTAAAAATTCTTTTAATTTTGATAAGCATTCTTTCTGGTCAAGTGAAAGTTCCAATAGGAGGCCTCTTATTAAAATTAAGACTTCTTAAAATTTTCAAGATTGTAAAATTGCAAAAGATTTACTTTCAAAACTTTCGTTCAACCATCATTTTTTTTATCTCTGCAATTGCTTTCGCAGGATTTAACCCTTTTGGACATGTCTTGGTACAATTCATTATTGTATGGCATCTATAAAGTTTAAAAGGATCTTCAAGCTCATCCAATCGATCATTTGTAGCTTGATCTCTACTGTCGATAATCCAACGATAAGCATTTAATAAGGCAGCTGGTCCCAAATACTTATCATCATTCCACCAATAACTCGGACACGAAGTACTACAGCTTGCACACATTACACATTCATATAACCCGTCCAGTTTTTTTCTATCTTCTATTGATTGGAGCCATTCTGTTTTAGGTCTAGCAGTTTTTGTTTCCAGCCAAGGCATTATACTTGCGTGTTGGTTATAAAAATTCGTTAAATCTGGTATGAGATCTTTTATAATAGGAAGATGTGGGAGGGGATAAATTTTAAGTTCCTTTTTAACATCATTAATTCCAGCCAAGCATGCCAATGTATTAGTTCCATCGATGTTCATTGCACATGAACCACAAATACCCTCTCTACAAGAGCGCCTAAATGTTAAAGTTGGATCAACCTCATTTTTAATTTTTATCAGTGCATCAAGAACCATTGGTCCACAGCTATCTAAATCTACATGGTAACTATCAATTCGTGGGTTGGAAGTCTGGTCAGGATCATATCTATAAATCTTAAACAACTTAACATTTCTAGAACCCTCTGGTTTAGGCCACGTTTTTCCAACAGTTAATTTTGAATTCTTTGGTAAAGTTAATTCGACCATTTTTATTCTCTCAAGTAACAGTTTAAATATAAATCAATTCTCAATTTTTTCTATAATTTAATAGACTCGCGCTTTTGGAGCGATTTTCTTTAAATCAATGCCGCCGTCCTCAGTCGCTGTCAAAGGTTTTAAGCCAACACCACGATAGGATAAAGAAACAGGTGCATTGCTCTTTTTATCGGAATCTATTGCTGCCAACGTATGCTTACGCCAATCAGTATCATTTCTATCGGGGTAATCTTCTTGAGCATGAGCACCCCGACTCTCTTTTCGAGCTTCTGCCGAAAAAATTGTGGCCATAGCATTAGGCATCAAATTAGTTAATTCTAATGTTTCCATTAAATCAGAATTCCATATTAAGGATCTATCAGTAACCTTTAAATTTTCCATGGAATCCGAAACCTTAGTCATCTTTTCACACCCTTCCAATAAGGTTTTATCGGAACGAAACACAGCAGCATCAGACTGCATAGTTTTTTGCATTTTCAAACGTAGTTCTGCTGTCGAGGTATCACCATTAGAAAATCTGAGTTTGTCAAATCTATCCATCGCAAATTCAAGTGCGTTCTTATTTAGCTCTTTGTTTGAGCTTACTTTATCCACGATAGTCCCCGCCTTAATTGCAGATGCTCGTCCAAATACCACCAAATCTATAAGACTATTTGAACCAAGTCGATTAGCACCGTGCACACTTGCGCATCCTGCTTCTCCCACGGCCATAAGTCCTGGGCAAACTCGGTCCGGATCTTCATGGGAAGGATCTAGCACCTCGCCCCAATAATTAGTTGGAATACCCCCCATATTGTAGTGGACTGTTGGCAAAACAGGGATAGGATCCTTATTCAAGTTAACACCAGCAAAAATTTGAGCACTTTCGGTTATACCTGGCAACCTCTCTGCCAAAATTTCCGCAGGTAAATGATTTAAATGAAGAAAAATATGATCCTTTTCGGCCCCCACACCACGACCATCGCGAATTTCCATAGTCATGCATCTTGAAACAACATCTCTGCTTGCAAGATCTTTATAGGTAGGGGCATAACGCTCCATAAACCGTTCACCTTCTGAATTTGTTAAATAACCCCCCTCACCCCGAGCACCTTCAGTAATCAAACAACCAGCCCCATAAATGCCTGTCGGATGAAACTGAACAAATTCCATATCTTGCAACGGAAGTTTCTGCCTTGCGACCATACCTCCTCCATCACCCGTGCACGTATGTGCCGAGGTCGCACTAAAATATGCCCGACCATAACCCCCTGTCGCAAGAACTACTAATTTAGCGTTAAACCTGTGAATAGTTCCATCATCAAGTTTCCAAGCAATCAATCCTTGGCATTGACCATCTTCAGTCATCAAAAGATCAGTTGCAAAATATTCTATAAAAAATTCTGCACTGTTTTTTAAAGATTGTCCGTAAAGTGTATGCAGTATCGCATGACCTGTTCTGTCCGCCGCTGCACATGTTCTTTGAACTGGAGGTCCTTCACCAAATTGAGTGGTATGACCACCAAAGGGGCGTTGGTAAATATCACCTTTTTCAGTGCGCGAAAATGGAACACCATAATGCTCCAATTCATAAACAGCTTTGGGTGCCTCTCGTGCTAAATATTCCATGGCATCTGTATCACCAAGCCAATCTGAACCTTTTACAGTATCATACATATGCCAATGCCAATGATCGGGACCCATATTGCTTAGACTTGCTGCAATTCCACCTTGTGCAGCGACTGTATGACTTCTCGTTGGAAAAACTTTTGATATACATGCCGTTTTTAAGCCTTGCTCTGCCATCCCAAGTGTGGCTCGCAATCCAGCCCCTCCTGCACCAACAACAACAACGTCATAGGTGTGATCTACATAGTCATAAGACGTCATCGCTTAACTCCAATTTTGTTCAAAAACAATTTTAGCAAGTACAAAACAAGAAAGAAAATTTGTGCCCCAGAAAAACATTGTGTTCATATTCAAAAGAAATTTGTTAATTTTATTGTTATGAATATAGTCTTCAATTACGACTTGGGCTCCTTGCTTAAAATGTAAGAGCGTAAGGCTTATGAATAAAAAAGTTAAAAAAGCTCGAGTGGGGCTCTTGTATATCATAATATTTTGCTCATAGCCTAGCCCAATGTTCTGGACGAAAGTAATCATGAAAATTACAGTTAAAGGAACCAGTACAACAGAAGACACACGTTGACTTATCCAATGAGAAGTTGCCTCGTGTGAGTTCTGAAACACTAAAGTCCGTAAAGAAGTAATCAAAAAATTCATAAGACTGACCAACATAGATATAATGTAAAAATGAATAAACACAAAGAGGCCAGTAAGACAACATAAGCCGATGGGGCAATCCATTTCACCTCAAGACCATATCCCAAATCCCATATCAAATGCCGAATGCCTGTACATGTGTGATAACAAAGCGCCCAAACAGAAGAAAGTAATATTAATCGGAT
>JAQWUC010000062.1 GCA_029242355.1 Paracoccaceae bacterium
AACTCTCGGACTTGTCAGGGGATCTTGGATATCAAAAGCGACCATTGCATCCATGGCCAAACCAATATCTTCAATATTTCGTGCTAAAGGACCAATTACGGAAAGGTTTTGATATGGCAGTCTATTAGGCCCTTGCGGCACTAATCCAGGGGTGGGACGTAAACCAACGATGCCACAGAACGCAGCCGGGTATCTTATTGAACAAGCAAAATCAGAACCCTGGGACATAAAGGCCATACCAGTAGCCACCGAGGCTGCAGCTCCTCCAGAGGATCCCGCAGTTGATCGTTTTGTATTCCATGGATTTCTTGTTATACCAAAAACCTCATTAAAAGTACTCGCACCGGCCTCGAATTCTGGAGTATTAGATTTGGCATAAATCACGCCACCAGACTTTTCTAAAGTGCGTGTCACTAAGTCTGAGTGTTCTGGAACAAAATTCTGAAAAGCAAGAGATCCGAACGTAGTACGTACACCAGAGACAAGATATGAATCCTTGATAGGGATAGGTAATCCAATAAGAGGTTTTTTTTTTGCAAACAGTTTGCTCCCTGCATTTTTTAATGCTTTTCTTGCCCGCTCAAAGCAATGAGTCGGGAGAGCATTAACGATCGGATTTACAGCAAGGCAACGCTTTTCAAGACTTTCCAACACTTCAAGTTGACTTATTTCACCAGATTCAAGAGAATCCACTATTTGACAAGCTGTCTTCATCCATAACTCTGATCCCATCGGATAACCCCTTACAAACTTCCACTAACGTTAGGTTACAGCAAAAAAAAATGGAACATAAATTTTTTATATTTACTCAAAAGCTAAGGAACTATAATGATAAAATAATAAAAAGTTTGTTTCGTTGGGAAAATAATGTCTGAAAATAAAAATTTATTTTTTCAACTAACGAAAAACTTAAATAATAAAAAAGACCCCTTTATCTCAAATCGTGATGGAACAGTTTTCTCATATGAAGATATGATAAAACTAAGTGGTTGTTACGCTAATACTTTGAGTAACCTAGGCATTCAAAAAAATGATCGAGTATTGGTACAAACAGAAAAGCAAATAGAATGTATTTGGCTTTACTTGGCTTGCTTGCGAGTCGGGGCAATCTACGTAACAATCAATCCAGATTATACAATCTCCGAAACAGAGTTTTTTGTTAAGGACTCTAAACCTAAGCTTTTTATAAGAAGTCACTTTAGTAAAAACTTTGAAATTAACAATCGAGGCAAGGTCCTAGATGGGACTATAATTAAGCATTTACAAAACACTTCGGCAAATTCACTTTCGGTAATAGCTTCAAGCGAGGCATGTGAATTTAAAACAAGTTATTGTACCAATGATGACATTGCAGCCATTTTGTACACATCAGGAACAACAGGTCGGTCTAAAGGTGCAATGATAAGCCATAAAAATCTTTTCTCTAACGCTAAAACTTTGTCACATATTTGGCATATAAATGCTAATGATATTTTACTTCATATACTACCAATCTATCATACACACGGCCTCTTCGTCGCGTTCAATTCAATTATATACTCTGGAGCTTCAGTTTTATTCTATAAAAATTTTATAGTGAACGATGTTATTAATGCTCTGGCCTTTACTACAATACTTATGGGAGTTCCAACCCATTACATTAGGTTGATTGCAGAAAAAAAATTTACTAAGCAATCCGCGAAGAATATACGATTATTTATTTCAGGATCTGCTCCACTATCATCAGAGGTTCATACAAAATTTAAGAAAATAACTAATTTGGCAATCCTTGAGCGATATGGAATGACAGAGACAAATATGATAACTTCAAACCCATATGATGGCGAACGTAGATCAGGTACAGTAGGCTTTCCATTACCCGATGTAAGCGTACGGATACGAAATCTCGAAAATGGGAGAATCATTAACAATGGGAAAGTTGGAATCATTGAGGTGAAAGGACCAAACGTTTTTAGGGGCTATTGGCAAATGGATGAGCGAAACGAGGTTGATTTTCAAAGCGATGGTTTTTTTATCACTGGCGATCTTGGTTTTTTTGACTCTGCAGGATATCTCAACATTTCTGGACGGAATAAAGACCTGATAATATCAGGTGGTCTAAACATTTACCCAGCAGAAGTAGAGCGCATCATTGACGCCTTACAAGAAGTAAATGAGTCAGCTGTGATAGGTTTACCACACCCCGACTTTGGCGAGGCCGTCACTGCAATTATAACTCTTGGTGATCAGCACACAACTCTAAATGAACAAGATCTTCGAAATCATATTCGTGATAAGCTTGCAGGTTTTAAGGTACCTCTAAAGATTAAAGTCAAAGACTCCTTACCCAAAAATGCAATGGGAAAAATACAAAAAAATCTTCTGCGAACCGAATTCAAGGATCTCTATTCAAATAAGGCATAGCTCTCACACATAAAGGCCGTGCATAAAGTGTCAACTAATAAGAGCCTGAAATTCTTTCCATTCACCTGCGCTCATATGAGAATTTTTAGCGTCAACATCCTCTCCCGCAAGCATTCTTTTAATGCAATCTAAACCTTTACCAGACAGTTGCACTCCGTCCAGCCTGTAATCCGTAAAAGCTGCGAAAGCAGCAGGTACCCAGTCCGCAACAATTTTTAATATCTCATCCGCATACACTCTTATTTCATACTGAGCGTGGGATTCCGCTCTCAATCTTAGGAAATGAAACAAATTGTGAAGATTTGTTTTCCAGTACCATTGCGTATAAATATTCATTGGAAGGTTCATTCGCGCCAATTCTCGAGCCAAGCCCTCTTGATTCTTCTGTGAAAGCATACTTTCATAATTGTCATAAGCTCTCATGCTATCAGATTTGAGAATTTCAAGTACTTTTTCTGCTTCCCTTCCTTTCAACAAATCACCCCGTCCCTGGTGATTATGCTGTGATTGAGATGCCAGTTGGTCCTCTTTTGGAATATAAAACTCTCGATCGAGTATAGAGTATCGGGCTGAATACTCATTTACATTTGCAGTCCGGTGCCTGATCCACTGCCTTGCAACAAAAACTGGAAGTTTGATGTGTAGTTTAATCTCACACATTTCAAAAGGTGTTGAGTGCCAATGACGCATTAAATATCGTATTAAGCCCGCATCATCACGGGATTTTTTAGTTCCTTGCCCATAAGAAACACGGGCTGCTTGAACGATCGCGTTATCATCTCCCATGTAATCGATTGCTCGAACAAACCCGTGATCGAGAACCTCATAGGCTTTGTAGAGATGTTCTTCCATTCGAGGTACGGTTGCTCTTCGCGTTTCCGAAGTCGAATTTATCTGTTTTAAGATCACAGCCTTTTGTTCCGGAGTCAAAGTCATAATTCTACTTTCATACTAGTTTTCTCTTTGGATTCGTTTTATCAATAGTACATACTATAGAGAGAGGATACGCTAAGATGAAGATCAAATATTTGCATACAATGGTCAGAATAAAAAATATTGACCGCTCACTAAATTTTTATAGAGATCTACTTGGGTTACAGGAAACTCGACGCGTAGAAAACGACACTGGTAAGTTCACACTTATATTTTTAGCCCCTCCCGGACAAAAAGATTGCCCAGTCGAGCTAACATATAATTGGGATACAGATGAATGCTATGATGAGGGTAGAAACTTTGGTCATCTCGCTTATGAAGTTGATGATATATATGAAACGTGTCAAAGACTACAAGATAGCGGTGTCAAAATCAACCGACCGCCACGAGATGGCAGGATGGCTTTCGTACGATCACCCGATAATATATCAATAGAATTATTGCAGGCTGGGGAAGCAAAGAAACCAGCAGAACCTTGGGTTTCGATGGAAAATCAAGGTAGCTGGTAGTAAAAACGATTAAGTCTTGAAAAGTTCTCGATAATCGACATAATGAACCTGTTTTGTTTTCAAAACTATGGTGATAAACGCGCATGGAATAAACGGATCGGACCCGGGGGCGGTACCCGGCGGCTCCACCAAAATAATATGGGGCCGAAATAGGATCGACGAACGTCAAAAGATGTTAGCTTTTACTCGGCGGGATGGCCACCGATATCGGCACAAAACGTATAGTTGCAAATGACAATTATGCTCCGGTAGCTGTTGCTGCTTAAGCAGTAACTAAACCGAAACTTAAGTCCAGTCCGATAGCTCGCACTGGCGGGGTCCGCAGGCACCTGGCAACAGAAGCCTGCACTAATAGAAACAATCAATGAACAGTGCAAATTGAAAAAAACTAAAATACAACATCATCTTAACAGAGGTAGGTATGACTAATATTATCGATTACAAAAAGATAATGCATTCAGCATCATTAGCTGCGATTCAAACTGTTCTACTAGATGTGTCCGAAAATGGTCTTCCTGGAGATCACCATTTTTATATTACATTTGACATGTCCGCTCCTGGAGTAGAGACTTCCATGTCTTTAAAAGAAAAATACCCGGATGAAATGACTATAGTAATACAAAACTGGTATGATGGGTTCACCGTTACCAAGTCTTTTTTTTCCATTACTTTAAATTTTGGAAACATTCGTGAAACTATGCAAATTCCATTCTCAGCAATTAAATCATTTGTCGACCCTTCTGTTGAATTTGGCCTTAGTTTTGAATCCCAACTCAATGCTAAAGCAAATAAAAATAACGAAGTTCACTCGAATTTTACCGATAATCAAGACAACCAAGAAAGTCGAGAAAGTGAGAAGCTTGAGGAGAGGAAAAGTGGTGAAGTTGTAAGTCTTGAGAACTTTAGAAAACCTTAATTTACCATAAGAAAATTCGTCTTTAGCAAACCTTTATGAGGATTTTATGAGTAACTTTAGAATTGAAACCGATACCTTTGGAGAAATGAAGGTAAACGCTGAAAAATACTGGGGTGCACAAACCCAACGCTCAATAATGAATTTTCCAATTGGTTGGGAAAAGCAACCAGATTCCGTAGTCAAAGCACTTGGCATAATCAAGATGGCCGCAGCTAAAGTAAACATTCATCAGGGCAAACTCGACGCAAAACTAGGAAACTTAATCATTGGTGCAGCAAAAAAAGTTATTGCGGGGGATTATAACGACCATTTCCCGCTATCCATCTGGCAAACAGGATCAGGCACTCAAAGCAATATGAACGCTAATGAAGTAATTGCTAATTTAGCGATAGAGGCATCTGGAGGTACCTTAGGCAGTAAAAATCCAGTACATCCAAATGACCATGTTAATATGTCTCAAAGCTCTAACGATACATTTCCTACAGCGATGCATATAGCTATCGCAATGACCACAGCAAATGAAACTATTCCAACCTTAAAAAAATTACACGCAGCACTACAAAAAAAATCAACTGAATTTCAAAATATTGTAAAAATAGGACGAACTCATACCCAAGACGCGACGCCTTTAACACTTGGTCAGGAATTCGGGGGTTATGCTTTTCAAATTAATCAAGGTATAAAAAGAATTTCCAAATCCCTAGAGGATATATACTCCATTGCCCAAGGGGGCACTGCGGTTGGAACAGGGCTTAATACACTGATTGGCTTTGATAAGGCCGTTGCTAACGAAATTTCGATCGCTACTAAATTGCCCTTTAAGAGTGCTTCAAATAAATTCGAAGCTCTAGCTTCGCATGACGCAATTGTAGAACTATCCGGAAGCGTTAAAACCCTAGCAATGAGTATTTTTAAAATCGCGAACGATCTAAGGTTTCTTGGTTCAGGTCCGCGATGCGGTCTAGGAGAATTAATACTTCCCGAGAATGAACCAGGAAGTTCCATTATGCCTGGAAAAGTTAATCCGACGCAAGTAGAAGCCATTACCATGGTCTGCTCTCAAATACTTGGGAACGATACTTCGATTGGTTTTGCGGGAAGCCAAGGTCACTTTGAATTGAACGTTTACAAACCAATGATTAGCTATAACATGCTGCAATCTCTTCAATTAATAGGTGATGCTGCCTCTGTATTTACAGATAATTGTGTAAAGGGTCTAAAGGCTGATAAGCAAAGAATTTCAAAACTTATGAATGAAAGTTTAATGCTTGTAACCGCGCTGACCCCAGAAATTGGATATGACAACGCAACCATAGTTGCAAAAGCCGCTCATAAAAATGGAACAACGTTAAGAGAGGAAGCTATAAAACTAGGATTCGTCGATGGATCCACGTTTGATAGAATTGTGAAACCCGATGAAATGCTTGGACCAAAATGACCATAAATGAAATGTTAAAAAATTAAGACGATCAATGTCAGAATATCGTCCAAAAAAAAGATCCCTAATGTTAAACGGACATAAAACTTCTGTTTCAGTAGAGGAACCATTTTGGATTTATTTTTGCAAACTAGCTAATGAAAAAGACCTTTCCATTAATGCACTTGCATCAGATATCGATCTTAAAAGAGCGTCAGACGTTGGTCTTGCAACATCAATTCGAATATTTTGCTTAAACGAAGCGCAAAATAATTAAGTCACTATTAAAGTGAAACATAAATCCTTAACTAAAATACTCTAGCTTGTTATTAACTTAACCAAAGATAGTTAAAATAGGGAAATTTTCCAGTAACCAAAAAGATAGAATTGTAAACCCTCCAGATAGAAGCAAAATACCAACTAAAATAAGCAGAAAGCCCATTACTTTTTCTACTTTTCCTAAATGTTTCTTAAAAAGAGAAAAGAAGCTGAATGATTTTGCAAAAAAGACACCGAAGAATAGGAATGGACAGCCCAATCCAGTCGCATAAACTGCCATAAGCGCGGTTCCTCGGCTGAATGAGTCCGCTTGGGCCGACATCGATAAAATCGCCCCTAGGATAGGCCCAATACAAGGAGTCCAGCCAAAAGCGAAGGCTATGCCAAGAAAATAAGCACCAATTAAGCCTCCGCCATCTGACTTATAGGTGAAACGAAACTCTCGGTTTAAAAGAGGAACTCGAAATATACCTAAGAAATGCAAGCCAAATAAAATAACAATACCACCTGAAATGTAACCCATCTCAGTTTGATAACTTAAAAAAAACGATCCCAGAGCAGCAGCAGCCAAACCAAGCATAATAAATACAGTGGATAACCCTAAAACAAATGATACTGCAATAAAAGTCAACGAAGTAGTGTGAGAATTTTCTCGTGTGGGGTTCTTCAAACTCGATACCGATTTTCCCGCCATAAATGCCAAATACGGAGGTACGATTGGTAAAACACAAGGAGACAAAAAGCTTAGAATTCCTGCAGAAAAAGAAATGAATACGGACATCATAAATGAAACTTCTGTTAACTCTTGGCCTAACACAGTTTTTCCTTCTTCATCTTTAGTTTAAAGTCTTTTGGTTAAGATTTGATATTGCGTTTAAAAACGCCTATTCTGCTGCGTGTAAATGAGGCACCGGACTTACCTCTAAAGAATCTATGATCTTTTGACGCTTTTGAGAAGCTTCTTGAATCGATTGCTCCTTCACGTGACCGAATCCTTTGATTTCAATCGGAAGCGATGCTAATTCTTTTAACAAATCACAGTTCGAACCATTATAAAAAGGTAAGAATTTCTTCATATCACTTTCATATTGAGAGATGAGCTTAATTTCATTTTTCCGTTCCTGCGTATAAGAAAATAAATCAAACATTGTCCCCCTAATGCCTTTTGCTTTTGCTAAAACTTTTAATACTATAAAAAACCAAGGTCCAAATTGTTTCTTTTTAATCTTTCCACTTTTATTCTTACGACTGATTAGTGGTGGGGCAAAGTAAAATTTTATTAGTGGAAATTTATGAAATTCTTTGGATAAATACTCCTTCAAATATCTACTATGTAATCTTGCAACTTCGTACTCGTCTTTATAAGTCAATAGTTTAAAATAGCCTTTCGCTACAGCTAAAGCTAAAGTTTTGTCTAGAGTTTCAGCCTGAGCAACCAGCGTTTTATACTTTATTGCTAATTGATTATTTTGATATTCTTTAAGCCGCACTATTCTATTGGCAACGATTTCACTCAGAGACTCAGGGTCGTTAACCAGCTTATCAACTTTTCCATTTTTTTTCATGGATAAAGTTGGGTCTACCGCCATCCAACGACCCAGATCAAAAGCATGCAAGTTACCTTCAACACTAGCTTTATTCAACTCAATTGCTCGCTTGATAGAGTCAATTGATAGGGGGATCAATCCCTTTTGCCAAGCTGCACCCAATAGAAGAACATTAGCGTACACTGAGTCTCCTAAAAAAGTCTTTGCGATCGCAATTGAATCAAAAAAATCAATATAGTCACTACCAACTTTGGCTGAAATTGCTAACTTCATTGTATCAGTTGGTAAAGAAAAATCCCGGTCTAGAACAAATTCGCCTGTATTTGCTTCCATGCTTGCACAAATAACTTTTGTCAGGTTACGCTTTAAAAGTGACAATGTTTTTTCACCAGCAGTTACCATGAGGTCTCCACCAATCAGTGCATGTGCTTCCTCGTAAGAAACCCTGATTGCACTTATATCTGTTGGGTTCTTCGCTATTCGACAATGAATATGAACAGCTCCTCCCTTTTGGGCAAGTCCCGCCATTTCCATTACGCCAACACCCTTTCCTTCAAGATGTGCTGCCATAGCCAATAATGCACCAATAGTTACAACTCCAGTCCCTCCAACTCCTGTAACAACAATATTAAAAGTCTTTTGTATAGAAGGGACATGAGGACTTTCAATATAAGGAATACTTTCTGAACTCGGCACCCATTTTTTTAAAATGGCACCCTCAATTGACACAAAACTGGGACAAAATCCATCAATACATGAAAAGTCCTTATTACAAGAGGATTGATCAATTTGACGCTTCCTACCAAGCCTAGTTTCTTTCGGTAAAATAGCAACACAATTAGACTGAACACCACAATCTCCGCATCCTTCACACACCTCAGGATTAATGAAAATTCTCATATCTGGGTCTATAAATTTTCCTCTCTTGCGTCTTCGCCGTTTTTCTGCTGCACAGGTCTGTATGTAAACTAAAGCAGTAACGCCTTTTATTGAGGCTAGTGTTTTTTGAGCTCCTAAAAGTTCATCTCTTGGATATACATCAACTAATTCCTTAAACTCTTGTAAGATAAGATCCTCTTTTTCATCATAAACACCTATAACCTTCTTTACCCCAACAGATTTTAATTCCTGAATAATATCAAGGGCTTTAAGATCACCATCATGACCTTGTCCTCCCGTCATCGCAACTGCATCATTAAATAAGATTTTATACGTTATGTTTGTTCCAGAACCTACCGCTGCACGAATGGACATTAATCCAGAATGATTGTAAGTTCCGTCGCCAATATTTTGAAATACATGCGACCTATTTGAAAATGGGGCCTCACCAATCCAATTCGCTCCCTCCCCACCCATGTGAGTATATCCCTCGGTTTCTCTATCCATCCACTGGGCCATATAATGGCAACCAATACCTGCATACGCACGAGATCCTTCGGGTATCTTTGTCGATATATTATGAGGGCATCCAGCACAAAAGTAGGGTATCCTGGCTGGAACAGGTGCGTTGGATCCTTCAGATCCTATTTTCATAAGGGACTTTATTTTTTTATTAATTTGAGAAGATTTTGTTTCCAAAAAGATTTTCTCCCCAAGAACTCGTGCCACAGCTATTGGTTCAAGAGCATAGTGACTTTGAAATAGATTATTCCCAAGTTCATCTGTTCCACCAATCACTGTTGGCCTATTTGGACGGTTAAAGAAAATCTCTTTAACTTGACCTTCAATTAATTTGCGTTTTTCTTCAACCACAATGATCAACCTAAGACCACGCGCCCACTCAATTAAACTCTCAGATTCAATTGGCCAAACCATTCCAATTTTATATGTCGACAAACCCAATTCAAAAGCATTAGATTCATTAATTCCCAAAATCTCAAGAGCGTGCGTCATATCTAACCAACTTTTACCCGCCGAAATTATTCCAATTTTTGCATTTTTATTTTGAAAGCCAACTCGATCTAAAGAATTAAATTTCGCAAATTTCTTTACGGCTGGTAATTTTTCCAGATGAAGTCGTTCCTCTTGATCAATTGGTAAATCAGTTAAGCGAATAGACCCATCACACTCAGGCAATTGATCGCCTGCTATCAAATTTACTTTGTCAAAACGTCCATCAACAACTTCAGTGACTTCAACTGTATCTTTTACACATTTCAATCCAACCCATACACCTGCATAGCGACTAAGCGCCCAACCTAAGGCACTAAAATCTAAAATTTCCTGAACACCTGCAGGCGATAATATTGGCATCATAGCATCTACTAACGCATATTCTGACTGATGCAATGTCGTTGAGCTTTCGCCAGTATGATCATCACCCATTGCTACAAGAACACCACCAAAAGGCGAAGTTCCCGCTAAATTTGCATGGCGAAAAACGTCACCTGAGCGATCTACTCCGGGACCTTTTCCGTACCAAAGGCCAAAAACACCTTGATACCTACCCTCACCTCTTAACTCGGCTTGTTGAGTTCCCCAAAGCGCCGTTGCTGCACTATCTTCGTTTAAACCAGGTTGAAATCTAACGTTCCAATGCGTAATTTCATCTTTCGCACGATCAAATTGTTGGTCTAAAGAGCCAAGAGGAGATCCACGATAGCCTGTTACATATCCAGCTGATACAATCCTGTTCTTTTTATCTCGAGCCGCTTGCATAAGAACCGC
>JAQWUC010000063.1 GCA_029242355.1 Paracoccaceae bacterium
TAATCCTGTGAGTGACACGCCAGCACCACATACCCTAACAATACTTGTTGACAATGAGGCTGGAGTACTAGCCAGAGTAATAGGTTTATTTTCCGGCCGAGGTTACAATATTGATAGCCTTACTGTAGCAGAAGTAGATCATAGCGGCAAACTATCCAGAATAACCATAGTTACCATAGGCACCCTTGCTATAATTGAACAAATAAAAGCACAGATCGGTAGGATTGTTCCGGTACACAAAGTAAACGATCTAACCATGGAAGGTAAGCCAGTAGAACGCGAGTTAGCACTCTTCAAAGTTAATGGAAAAGGAGACAAAAGGGTTGAAGCACTGAGACTTGCTGACGTATTTAGAGCCAACGTAGTAGACAGCACTTTAGACAGTTTTACCTTCGAACTCACTGGGGCATCCGAAAAAATTGACGCATTTACAGATTTGATGCGCCCACTAGGTCTTTCTGACTTAGCAAGAACAGGTGTTGTGGCGCTTTCACGAGGGAATTAAGTCATTAGCGGTTAACTTGGTTGGGTAAAATATCCTTGTATCTGTTAATATTAACAGATCCTATATTTCTTCCAAAAATCAAACAGAAAAGCAACTTAACTTATTAGCTGCAACCTGTTGTGCCTCCACAAGTATTACACTTCATACAAGTTCCATTTCGAACTAAAGTGAAGTTACCACAGTCTCCGCACGGATCGCCTTCATAACCCTGCATTTTGGCCTTCACTCTTTCATCTATTAGCTCTGTTGCGCCGAGTTCTTCTCCTCCAGTCTGTTTAATATCAGAATTAACCTCGGTTGAAGCATTAGATTCTATTTTATCACTTTCTTTCAATATACTAGGCGTATTAGCTTTTGACGCCAACAATTCATGTGGTAACCTCTTTCTTAAGTAGCCGGATGAAGATATCTGTCTAATCATTTGCATAGATTCCGTTAATTTCTCGTCTTGGGCTTCTGTAAAATTTCTTACCCCTTCATCGTTACCTCTCCCTAATTCACTAAAGGATTCTCCTTCCGGTTTAACGTGAGCTAAATCCGTTCTATCCAAATAAGAAACAGCTAACTCTCGAAAAATATAATCCAATATAGATGTAGCATTTTTTATAGAATCATTGCCTTGAACCATCCCTGCTGGTTCAAAGCGTGTAAAAGTAAATGCCTCAACGAACTCTTCTAAAGGCACACCGTACTGGAGACCCACGGAAACAGCAATTGCAAAATTATTCATCATTGCTCGAAAAGCAGCTCCCTCTTTGTGCATATCAATAAAAATTTCGCCCAACTTTCCTTCTTTGTACTCGCCAGTTCGCAAATAGACTTTATGTCCGCCTACCATAGCTTTTTGAGTATAACCTTTCCTCCTCTCAGGAAGTTTAAGTCTTCCACGAGAGACTTCTTTAACAATAATTTTTTCAATAATTTTCTCTGCTAGCACCCTTGGTCGTTCCGCGTGTGGTGTTTGTTCTAAAGTCGTTTCCGTATCATCACTTTCATCAATCAACGCTGAGGATAATGGTTGCGATAGCTTGGATCCATCACGGTAGAGAGCATTAGCCTTTACTCCTAAAGACCAACTCAGCTCGTAAGCTTTTTTACAATCATCAATTGAAGCATTATTAGGCATATTTATAGTTTTTGAGATAGCACCAGAAATGAAACTTTGTGCTGCAGCCATCATCATAATATGGCTATTCACAGACAAATACCTCTTTCCTATTTTTCCACAAGGGTTAGCACAATCAAATACTGAATAATGTTCTTTTTTGAGATGGGGAGCTCCTTCAAGGGTCATTGTTCCACAAGCATGACTATTTGCAGATTCGATATCACTTTTTGAATAACCAAGGTGACGTAATAAATCAAAACTTGGATCATTTAACTTCTCACTAGGAATTCCAAGTGTACCCGTGCAGAAATCTACTCCTAAAGTCCATTGATTAAACACAAATTTGATATCAAATGAGGAGGGTAGAGCCGCCTCTATCTTTTTTAACTCCACTTCACCAAATCCGTGACCAACAAGTGAAGTAGAATTAATAACAGGCGCATTATTGAGCGTTCCATGACCAACAGCATAACTAATTATTTCTTCTATTTGATGCAGTGGGTAACCAAGATTCTTTAGTGCAGATGGTACAGATCGATTAATAATTTTGAAATAACCTCCACCTGCGAGTTTCTTGAACTTAACCAATGCAAAATCAGGTTCGATTCCAGTGGTGTCACAGTCCATCACAAGACCAATAGTTCCAGTTGGTGCTAATACCGATACTTGTGCATTCCTAAAACCATTAGTTGTACCAAGTTTTAAAGCACGATCCCAAGCGAGCTTAGCTCTTTTCACTAAACCTTTGTCTGGACAATTTTTTTCATCAAGTGGAACAGGTTTAATATTGAGGTCGCGATAACCCTCCTGCTTACCATAGGATGCATTTTTATGATTAGCGATGACACGCAACATGTTATCAGCATTCCGTTTATATCCATTAAAAGGTCCTAACAAGCCTGCCATTTCAGCCGACGTAGCATAAGACACTCCAGTCAAAATCGATGTTATTGCTGAACACAATGATCGCCCTTCTTCACTATCATAACTATACCCCATATTCATTAAAAGTGCGCCAATGTTAGCGTACCCAAGTCCCAACGTACGATACTCAAAGGAACGCTTGGCTATTTCCTTACTTGGGAATTGGGCCATTAATACAGATATCTCTAATGTTATTGTCCAAACTTTGGTTGCATATTCAAATCCATCTACATCAAATTTACCTGCCTTCAAAAATGTAAGAAGGTTCATTGACGCTAGGTTACATGCGGTATCATCCAAGAACATATATTCCGAACACGGATTTGATCCGCGAATTTCGCCATCTGCAAGACACGTATGCCATGAATTGATAGTATCGTGAAATTGAATTCCTGGATCAGCACAGGCCCAGGCTGCATGTCCAATTTGGTCCCAAAGTTCCCGAGCACTAACTGTTTTCGCTACTTGACCGTCCGTTCTACGGATTAGTTCCCAATCTTTGTCTAATCGTACAGCTTCCAAAAACTTATCAGTCACACGTACAGAATTATTAGAATTTTGACCCGACACGCTAAGATACGCCTCTGAGTCCCAATCTGTATCATATGTTGGGAACTCAATTGACGAGTAACCTTGCTCTGCATACTGGAGTATTCTCTTTACATAAGTTTCCGGTATCATTTTATTTCGGGCGTTTTTGATGGCCAATTTAAGTCCTTCATTGACGTTAGGATCAAAAGCATCCTTCTCAGCACCATCCCAATTCTTTATTACTTTAAATATTTCGTTTAACTGTTGTGCGTGCAGTTTTGACCCCGCCACGAGCGAAGCTACCTTTTGTTCCTCTACGACTTTCCAGTTTATAAAATCTTCTACATCCGGGTGATCCATATCACAGATTACCATTTTTGCAGCCCGTCGAGTAGTTCCACCCGACTTAATCGCTCCTGCAGCTCTATCTCCTATCCTGAGAAAGGACATTAACCCAGATGAATTTCCACCGCCGGCAAGATCTTCTTTTGCACCTCGAAGAGTTGAGAAGTTTGTTCCAGTTCCCGATCCATACTTAAAAAGTCGAGCTTCTCGAGTCCAAAGATCCATAATCCCACCCTCATTTACGAGATCATCAGTTACCGATTGAATAAAACATGCGTGAGGTTGCGGGTGTTCGTACGCAGATTGAGATTTGGTTAATTTTTTTGTTTTAAAATCAACATAATAGTGGCCTTGTCCGGGGCCATCTATCCCATACGCCCAGTGCAAGCCCGTATTGAACCATTGGGGCGAGTTAGGCGCACCCATTTGATTAGCCAACATGAAACGCATTTCATCATAGTAAGCTTGAGCGCCAGATTCCGAACTGAAGTATCCGCCTTTCCATCCCCAATAAGTCCAAGCCCCCGCCAAACGATCAAATACCTGTTTGCAAGATGTCTCCCCGACATATCGTTCTTGTTCTGGCATTGAACTAAGTTTTTCTTCATCTGCAATAGATCGCCACAAGAAACTAGGGACACCTTCTTCTTTGACTTTCGTTAGGTGAATCGGAATCCCAGCTTTTCTAAAATACTTCTGAGCTAAAACATCCGAAGCTACCTGACTCCAATTCGCTGGTACTTCTATGTTAGAAAGTTCAAATACAACCGATCCGTCTGGATTACGAATCTCTGAGTTTGTTTTTTGAAACTCAATATCACCATACGCTGATTTCTTTTCGGATGTAAAATATCGTTCTACCTGCATGAATCTTTCCCTAACTGCCTGTTTGCAACTTCTTATTATCAAGGTCTATGTACTGTTTTTACGTCAAAGCCGTCTTTTCAACATTTTACTTCCACTCTACCATATTTAGTGTTCAGGTATAACTTAATAGCTAGATAGTGCGTGTGAAAAAACCTCTGACGTACTAGATGCAGCATTTACAATACAATGGTCAATAAATTTTTTATTAAATTTTTAAAATTTTTTTATTGACTTATCTTAACCTATTTTACTCTAAACTAGATGTTAAACAAAAAATCGATGAATCCAATATTTTTATCAAAACACGAAGAGATTCTAATTTTTATAATGCTTTATATTAATTAATACTTTAGACCATTTTATTAAAAATAGTTCTCAACAAAAAAAATAAAGAATCATTAAAATGATATGCAAATATACTTACTTTAAATCCGCTCTAACGAAACAAATTTAACACGCCCTAGAAACTCATCAAAAAAATTTATTAAAGATTCAACTAAAAATTTAAATACTGATCTGATTTATTATCAGTATTTGTACAATCAGCCAATAAAACTCGATAATAATAAGCAAACGAATTTTAAACATTCTAAAAACCGTTCTCTAATAAACGACTAATTATTTTTGCTAATTTATAGATCTCTTGGAATGCGTTTTTCTTTATCTTAGAAAGGAAGAGCAAATATTTCACACTCAGATTCTTCTCCCACATGATCCTTCTTTATTATTTTTTTGTTAGCGAAATTAGCAAACTTAAAACATTTAACATACCCAATCCCTACTGATAACTGGGGGGATGCCTCGCCAGTTGTAACTTTACCAATCATAATATCAGTTTCCTCTACTTCCCTAATTTTTGTGCAATCGAGACAATCCGATACATTTCCCGCATTACAGGCTTCTCAATTAATTTTCCATCAATAACCACGAGTCCCGTTGTGGCCTCCTCAAACATTTTTATGATTTTTCTCGCTCGTAATATTTCCTCATCTGAAGGTGTAAACACTTCATTGAGTATATCAATTTGTTTTGGATGAATTGAGCCTTTTCCCGAAAAACCAAGATCTTTAGCCTGCTGTGCCAAAATTCGCATTCCGTCAAGATCTTCCAGATCTAAATATGGTACATCAATCACATCTAATCCAGCAGAAGCCGCCGCATGCACCACCCTTGACCTAGCGTAAAGCAAATTATTCCAATCATTTTTACACCTTAGCTCGGCCGCCATATCTATTCCGCCAAAAAACATAGCTTCAATTCTTTCACTGCAACGGGCTATTTCAAAAGCATTTTCTAAACCCTCGTTGGTTTCTATAATTACATGTATTTTGGTGTGATGACCGCGCTCTGTTAATAATTGATCAAGAATAACAACTTCGGCCGGGGTCCTAACCTTTGGCATCATTAGACTTGGAGGAGGATTGTCTGTTTGTAGTATAGCCTGCACATCTTCATGCCCAAAACGCTCTCGCATGGAATTTATTCGTACAATTCGTTCGACACTATCGTTAGTCTGTATAGTCTCAAAAATTTTCAATGACTTAGCCCGTGCTTCGGCTTTATCTTGTGGTGCTATCCCATCTTCTAGCTCAATGCATACCATGTCAGCACCTGATGCTAGCGCTTTTGGAAACATCTCTGGTTTTAAACCTGGAGTAAAAATGAAAGACCTTCGAGGTCTTGGAATTCGTTCTTTCATCAGGAGACCTTCCTATTAATTCATTTTGTTAATTCGAGGACATTACTAAATTTTTATTAGGTATTGTACGATTTATACCTTTAACAATCTCTTTTTCTTTGTCAAAAAATAGTACATCAATAATATCACAAAAATACATACTACTATCCGAAAACTGAATTTTTAGAGTTGACCCAATCCAATCTCCAAGTTTAAAAAATCGAATGTACCCAATACCTAGAACAAGCGTAGGTGATGACACTTCCGCCGTTATTCTCCCAACCGCTTCACCTATAAAAAAAACAAAACTTCCTGCACTCGGAGTAGCGGTCTTACAAGTTAACCCGAAAAGCAACTTCCTTTTATCGCATTTTAGAAGAGACTCACGTCCAACAAAATCTTCCTTATCTATTTGTATAAACGGTTTCAAACCTGCTTGATACGGATTAATTGTTATACCTATATCCATTAAATTTCCTAGAATACCACCTTCTATCCTTCTGATCGTTAGAGCTCGGGTTGAAGAGACCTCCATACCATATGCCTTACCAGTTAAAATCAGATGATCCCAAAGCGCTAAATGGTTAGTTTTATCCCCTTCACTATAAATCTCAAATCCTAGCTCATTCGAGAATCCAGTGCTTGATACATATAGTATTTTCCCACCTAAATTAAAAAACCCCGACCGAAAATACGGCATACTTTCATCAATCACTCCATCAGAAGCTCGATGCATTATGTCAATTGAGGCAGGTCCTTGTATCTGAATAACTCGTGAACGTGGGTCTTTAATAGTAACATCAAAACCCCCACTATGGGCAAGTAACCAAGTTTCAAATGGTCCATCCGCTTGTAAATACCAGAACCTCTGCTCATCAAGTTTGAATATAACAACATCCATAAAAATTCCGCCCCGCGGTGTGCAAGCTATCGCATAATAACCTCTTCCCTCCCTCATAGTGTTCATTCTTCTCGCAAGAATTTTCTCTAAAAATGGCTCCCGGATCTGGACCACATATTTCTACCGGCTTTTCAGGCACATCAAACATTAGAGCACGCTGGCGCAACACCCTATATTTTTCTATTGCGTCTTCTCCGTTATATACCGCTAGAAATCGGTTAGCATATACTCCTCGAACCATCGTTTTAGTATCTTGTCTTGCTATAAAAGGTGATTCCTCAAAACGCCGTGCGCTTATCGCAACGGTGTTGGTTAAGTCTTTTAGTTACTGCAGATTCATTTTAATCCCTATTCATTTTATACAAATCTATACTGTTTTGACTATTTAACGAAGAATTTCGGGAGGTTTATAGGCTGTAACAGTGTCAACATCACCTTCAACTTTTTTAATTTCAACCATACAAGAATGAGCTATAGGTCCTTGACCTAACTTTGAAGTTCCCTTGTCAGGTGTAAGTACATTTGGATTTCCGTTTTTACACGAACTAAAAAGTTCTTTTGGATCTACCGGATCATACCAAGCTCCAGTACTCATTTGAACTACTCCCTCACGTATATTACTATCCAAAGTCACTGAGGCGAAGCAACTCCCCCGCGAATTAAAAACTTTAACTAAATCACCATTTTTCAATAACCTGAACTTTGCATCATCTGGATGAATGTGAATTGGTTCTCGGCCATTTATCTTGTTAGCTTGACTTACCGATCCATGATCAAGTTGAGAGTGAAGCTTATCTTTGGGTTGATTGGAAATAAGGTGCAAGCCATCCTGATTTTTTGCTCTGCCTAACCACTCGCATGGTTCTTTCCAAACAGGAAAACCAGGGCAATCTTCATATTGAAAGCCTGCCACGGTAGAAGAGAAAATTTCTATCTTTCCACTCGGCGTACCCAAACGGTTTTTAATTGGATCTAAACGAAAGTCCTCCAGCATCACTATTGGACGCTCAGGGGCCCTGAACTTAATCCAACCTTGTTTCAAAAAATCAGCATAAGAAGGCATCTCTTGGCCCATGTTCAAGGCATTTTCTCGAGTTCCATCATAAATCCATTGGAGCCACTCTGAAGCAGTTCTACCACCAGTAAAATCCTCCTCAACACCCATATGTTGTGCAAGACTTTTAAAAATTTCAAAATCATCTCTACTTTGTGCAAAAGGTTCAGTTAATTTTGCCATATGGATTACGTAAGGATCCCGGGGTGTTAAGGCTATGTCCTCTCTTTCGAGAGGGGTGGTACAAGGAAGAACAATATCAGAGCGTTTAGCTAATGAATTCCAACACCACTCGTGCGAAATGATCGTTTCGGGTTTTTGCCAAGCCCTCATCAGACGATTCAAATCTTGATGGTGATGAAACGGATTGCCTCCTGCCCAATACATTAACTTAGTGTCTGGATATTCATATTTTCTGCCGTCAAAATCAAAAGTTTCGTTAGGATGGAGTAACAAATCACTAATACGGGCAACAGGAATAAAACTTTTGATAGAATTATTCCCCTGAGGAAACGGAACAGCCGGCGGAATTGTAAATTGTCCACCGATATGATTAACAGCACTGTAGCCAAAGCCAAAGCCACCTCCCGGAAGACCAATTTGGCCTAGCATAGAGGCAACCGCAATTGCAGCCCAGAATGGTTGCTCACCATGATCCTGTCGGGTCAGTGACCAGCTAACAGAAATCATTGTTCTATTAGCAGCCATCTGCCGAGCAAGAGAGGTTATCTCACTTGACATTATACCACAAACTTCAGCAGCCCATTCAGAAGTCTTTGGTATCCCATCATTTTCACCTAACAGGTAGGAAATAAATTTTTCAAAGCCCTCTGTATAATTCTCAAGAAATTTTAAATCTGCTAAATCATCATTCAGTAAAGTGTAGGCTATTCCTAACAATAAAGCAGTATCCGTATTCGGCCGTGGAGCAAGCCAGGTTCCACCAGTATCATCGAGTAAATCTGATTTAATGGGGCTTATGTTTACGAATGAAATTTTCGCACGTGCCGCCTCGATTAGTTTTTCTTTTTGATAATGCGAACCCGTTCCGCCCTGACATATCTGACCGTTTTTTAAAGGTATTCCCCCAAAACAAACAAAAAGATCTGTATTTTCAATTATGGAATCCCAACTTGTGCAAGTGTCTAAGAAAGCTCTATAACTACCCAATATATGGGGCACTATGGCCTCAGCAGCAGCGAAACTGTAGGTAAATTTAGATTTTGTATAGCCACCTATACAATTTAAAAACCGATGCAGTTGACTTTGTGCATGGTGAAACCTTCCAGCACTCGACCAACCATAAGATCCAGCAAAAATTGCAGAGTTACCAAAACTTTTGCTAACTCGCCTCAATTCCTCAGAGACCAAAGTTTCTGCCTCATCCCATGAAACTGAAACAAAGGGGTCCACGCCACGTAAATGGTTTTTAATATTTGGCCCTTCTTTTAACCAACTCTCTCGAACCATAGGTGTATCAATTCGCATAGGGCCATGTTGTACATCCAAGATACCATGGCCAATGGGAGACGAGTCACTATCATGTTCAAAAGCTAATAGTTCCTCAACTCGTCCGTTCCTGACCCGAGCTCGATAAGTTCCCCAATGAGCACTTGTTAATGGTAAATCTACATTTGTTGGCATTAATTTGTTCCGATATTTTTTACAATTTCATTCTTTACATCTTATACTATTCACACAAATTATATTTCTGACCAACCAGTCTTTTTATATCATTGTCATAATTATTGAAAATCTAACTGACACAATTTTCTTGTTTCAATGATAATGATCGTAGTAATTGTCTGTTTTAACCATAACTACAACCAACGCAATGCAAATAAGAACATATTCAGATACCAGTCTAAGCCTAATAACTTTCCTGAGTGCCTCTGCATGGGGGATGTACTGGTTTCCTCTTAGGATTATAGAAAGTACGGGAATTTCAAGTGCATGGAGTGTCGTGATAATAAACGCTTGCCCAATTATGGTTTTATTACCTTTATTTTTATTCAAATATAAAAATTTACAACAAAATATAAAACCTGTTTTGTTTTCAGCTTTGATGATAGGTATGGCGTTTACTTTTTATGCCAACGCTCTTGTTGAAACGACGATAATAAAAGCAACCTTACTATTCTATTTAAACCCTATAATAGGAACGATAATTGGTCTCATTTGGTTGTCCGAGAAACTCACTATAGCAAGGGTAATCTCTATCTTGATTGCCATGTTTGGATTATTAATGCTGTTATCAGAGGGTCAGGACTCAGCACATCCATTGAGCATTGGAGACTTTTATGGTGTTTTATCAGGCTTATTTTGGGCTGTAGGAGCCGCCGCACTTAATCGTTGGCCTAATGTGCCGATTGTTCCTCTAACCGGTTTAATTTACCTTTCTACGACCATCCTATCGGTATTATTTGCAACGATATTTTATAATGATCCATTTCCAGAGATTTCTCTTATAATCTCGATACTGCCATCCTCTATATTTTGGTCTGTAATAATTTTGTTACCTGGGTTCATGATTATTTTCAAAGTATCACAATTTTTGTTTCCAGGCCGAGTAGGGATTTTAATGATGTCAGAGGTGATTGTGGCAATCACTAGTGCATCCGTACTAGTCCCCTCCGAAAAAATGATTATTTGGCAATGGATAGGAGCATTCGCAATCATTGTGGCGGGTTTAATCGAAGTTGTTTTTGGCTACACTAAAGAAAACAAAACCACCACCAGAATATAATTTCCTAACAAAATATCTAGGACAGCCCTTCAACAAGCAAAGCAGTAGACGTGGCAGCCCCTAGTCTCATAGCCTTCACCGGTTTATACTCCTCACTCTTCAAAAAAGTTTTCGCTTTTTGCATGCTTTCAAACTTAATAACTACAACCCTCGTTGGAGCCCAAAGATCTGACTGATCCGTGTAAAGCTCTCCTCCTCGAGCAAGGTATTCGCCTCCAAAACTTTCAATAATTGGTTTTGCTAATTTCTTATATTCCTCATACGGAATGGGATCTTTTATTTTTGTATCAACAATTAAATAAGCACTCATCATTTTATTTCCTATCTGCCATTTTTTTAAATAAAACCAAAATTTGTATTCTCTTTGTATTCTCTAAGACAATTAATGATAATAAATTGTAAATAATATGTATAGGGTGCGACGAACGAAAAGCTCAAGCTATTTGGGACACAGCAAAACTCCTATTTGCAATTTACAACCTTCCTAATACCTCCAAAATCATCGAAAGACTCATCTATTCCTACATCTCGATTCTACCAAACATTTGTAAAATCGGTTTAAACCAAACTATTATCTGTTTGTCATTAAAAGAAGCTGAAAGGCCAGTCTGATCTAAGTCTCCAATTATTTCCTCAATGAGGGCTATTTCTAAAACTTGCCAGTAAATCAAATTGCCATTCTCACGTTAAAGTTTTAAAATATAACTGCAAATCTTACAATAATTTTGGAGAGTCTTATGAGTTATTTACCAAAAGCAAATCGATACAGTAAAATGATTTATCGTAGGTGTGGACATTCAGGTTTAATATTGCCAGCTATATCGCTTGGTCTCTGGCACAACTTCGGGGAAGACTACAACCATAGTTTAAAACGCGCTATCTGCCAAACGGCCTTTGACACTGGAATTACACATTTCGATCTTGCCAATAATTATGGCCCTCCGCCAGGAAGCGCTGAAGAGGCCTTTGGAGAAATTTTAAAAACTGACTTTTGTGGATTTAGAGATGAATTAATAATTTCAAGCAAAGCCGGTTATAATATGTGGGAAGGACCCTATGGTGAATGGGGAAGCCGAAAATATTTAATTGCTTCATGCGATCAATCATTGAAAAGAATGGGGCTAGATTATGTTGATATTTTTTATTCGCATCGTTTTGACCCCAATACTCCCCTAGAAGAAACGATGGGTGCATTGGATCACATTATTCGCTCTGGTCGAGCATTATATGCTGGCATTTCAAGTTATAATAGTACCCGGACGCGTGAGGCGCAAAAAATTCTCAAAGAATTGGGAACACCCTGCGTCATCCATCAACCGAGTTATAATATGATGAACAGATGGGTAGAGACCGACGGACTACTCACAACTCTCAGTGATCTTGGAATCGGGTCAATAGCCTTCACACCTCTGGCACAGGGTCTTCTTACAAATAAATACCTAACTGGCATCCCTTCAGGCAGTCGCGCCACACAAGATAAAAGTTTGGACAAAACAAAACTTTCGACAAATATGATTTCAAACCTAAACTCGTTAAATGATATTGCAGCTAATCGAGGCCAATCATTGGCTCAAATGGCTATAGCATGGGTACTAAGAGAAGAAAAAATAACGACTGCCCTCATCGGTGCCTCAAAACCAAATCAAGTTTTAGATTGCGTTGGCGCTATAAATAATCTGGCCTTTTCTGTAGAAGAATTAGAAGAAATAAACCTTTATGCGAAAGACGAGGCGTTAAATTTATGGGCTAAATCTGCTGAGCTTTAAATTTAGAAAAGTCATTCAATTTACGGGATATGCTTTGTTGTATTAGCTAAAACATCAATGCCATTTTGCATCCAAAATCCTAATAAATCAATAAAAACCCAGTTTTCTGCAAGCTTTTTGCCGTCACGACGATATAAATCAATGACATTCATGTCAGCAGTGAGGTTGGTTGGCGGATATCCCATAAAAGAATTACTTAGTGTCAAAGTTAAATTTGGTCGGCCAAAAAAACCACCGAAATAACCCTCTGAAACACGACAAATATGCCCATTAAATTTTCGATTTGTAAAAGCGGAACGAAACGGACCAGCGTGCTGCTTGGCATAGCGCTCAATCGTATAAGTAGACCCTATTCCCGTTGGGCCCCACCAAATCATGTCATCATGCCAACTTAAAGCCAATTCTTCTTCCAAGGATAATAGGTTATCCCAATTTCCTAATGTATCAATCATATGATCGATCGCTTTGGATGTCTTCTGACCAGAATTTAAATTTTGGTCTTTATAATACAAGCCATCATGAGTCGCTGGACCACATTGCAAAATGTTTGCACCTAAAGCATTTGGGAATGGATCAATTCCAACTTGATACATTAAATGCGGGATATCAAAATAAAAAGCGGTTTGGACAATCTTTTCATTTTTGATTTCATTAAATTCTGCATATCTTAAAAATGTCATTTTTTTATTTGCTCGAATTGATAACCAATCATTATCAAACAAACCCACCAAATTGCCCATTGAGACAACCCAAATAGATTCCTCTTTTCCAAGTTCATTCTTTCCAGCAAAAAAAACATCTTGCCGGCGTTGCAACCTTTTAAAAGAATTCTTAAACGGAACCCAAAATTGACGAGCTAATCGCTCGCCACCAATTTGATCTTTGAATGGATAATAACTTTGCCACAAACAATCATCAGAAGCATAGTGCGCACAGACTTCAGGTATTTCGCACACATTAGCAGAAGCCAAGGCATCGTAATAACTTAATATTATTTGTTTTTCATTTTGGAAATTAACCATAGTTTTTCAATACATACATAAAATTAAATAAAGCTATTGCCGAATCTGTAATTAAATTGTCTACTATTTTGCATACGAATGCAAAAAATAAACTTTGAGGAAAATTTTGGCCCAAATAAAATTACAAAATCTCAGCAAACGATGGGGGAATTTTGTTGCGGTTGAAAAATTTAACTTAACAATTGCCGATCAAGAATTTGTAGTTTTGCTCGGACCATCCGGTTGCGGGAAAACAACAACTATGCGAATGATCGCTGGTCTTGAAGATGCAACTGAAGGCGATATTTTTGTGGATGGAAACCGAATAAATGATCTAGAGGTAATTGTTTGTGATACTTATGATGAAATGCTGAGTGTAGCGAATGAAATTGCTTCAGAACATGTTCAAGTAATGACGGATCGTGATAACTGGTTTCTAGAACATATGACATGCTACGGAGCTTTGTTTCTTGGTCCTCGAACAAATGTTGCTAACGGTGATAAGGTAATTGGCACCAATCATACTTTGCCAACAAAAAAAGCAGGTCGCTATACTGGAGAATTATGGGTTGGCAAGTTTCTTAAAACTCATAGCTATCAAAGAATTACAACTGATAAAGCCGCTGCAGAAATTGGTAGTTATGGCTCAAGGCTTTGCATGTTGGAGGGTTTTGTTGGTCATGGAGAGCAATGCAACATTCGAGTCCGACGATATGGGCTAAAAAATGATGGTTGGATGGGTATTGCTCCCACAAATAAGAAGATCCAACTCCGCTCTTTAGATTTTTGGCGTTTAGAAAACGGAAAAATTAGAGAGAACTGGGTCTTGTTAGATCTTTTAGATATTTACCGTCAAATCGGTGTTGATGTTTTTTCTCGGCTACGTGAATTCAATAAATCCAGATCTTTTGTCGGCAACAATGAATATATCGGTCACATATTATGAGAAGGATTTAATCAAAGTATAATGGCTTCTGAAAAAGTAACATCGATGGACGTCGCAAAAAAAGCTGGTGTGAGTCAATCTGCAGTTAGCAGAGTATTAACGCCTGGAGCATCAGCAAGTAAAAAAACTGCGGCAAAAGTTATTTCTGCTGTTAATGAATTAGGTTACCGACCGAATATTATTGCTAGGACCTTAATTACTGGGAAATCAAGAATTATAGGTTTGGTAGTTGCCTACCTCAATAACCGGTTCTACCCGAAAGTCCTAGAAAAGCTTTCTAATAAGCTTCAAAAAGAAGGTTATCAGGTTCTGATATTTATAGCTCAAAATACCGATGATGACATCAGCAATGTGATTGAAGGTATTCTTGAATATCAAGTCGATGCCATCGTAGCTGCGTCGGTGGGCATGTCATCAGACCTTGCAGCTCGATGTCAAGCATCGGGTGTTCCAATAGTTTTGTTTAATCGCGGCCAGACCAATAGTGCATTGTCTTCAGTAACTTCCGATAACTTTAAAGGAGGTTGGAAAGCAGCAAAACATTTGCTAGAATTAGGTCATAAAAAAATAGGATATATCGCTGGATGGGAAGGTGCCTCTACACAACTTGACAGAGAGAGCGGATTTGTTGCCGCCTTAAAAGAAAAAAAAATAACTATTACCCACCGCGAAGTTGGAAACTTTGTACGAAATGAAGCACAAGACGCTGCTCGAAGAATGTTCAGCAACCAAAACCATCCGACAGCCGTTTTTGTAGCAAGTGACCATATGGCCTTTGCTGTTATTGACGTTTTACGATCAGAGTTAGGATTTAGAGTCCCAGAAGATATTTCATTAATTGGTTTTGATGATGTAAGCCTAGCATCATATAGCGCATACAATTTAACTACAATTAAGCAACCAATTACCCAGATGGTTGAATCCACTGTTAATATTTTACTAGATCAAATTAATCACCCTCAGGTCCAGAAAAATCAAATTATCAAAATTGATCCAACGTTAATTAAACGTAATAGCACCTCTTCAGTAAAGGATTCTAAATGAAAGGCTTTAATAAAAAATGGAAAAATTTTCCGGATTATATACTTGGGATTACACAAGAAATTTGGGAAGACCGGGGTTTGGCAACACTGGAGCACTATTATTCTAAAGATATACCTGTTAGATCACCGGGCTCCGTTGTTGTTGGAAATCAAAACGTTATTGCCACTACAATGGCTACTCTTGCTGAGTTTCCAGATCGCGAGCTTCTTGGCGAAGATGTCATCTGGTCAGGAAATCCTGAAATTGGAATGCTCTCATCTCATCGTATATATACGACGGCTACCCACTCAGGAAACGGAACCTTCGGTATCGCAACGGGAAAAAAATTAAAATATCGAGTGATCGCCGATTGCCATGCAAAGGATAATCAAATTGACGATGAGTGGTTAATTCGCGATCAAGGCGCAATCGTAATACAGCTTGGATTAAACCCAAAAGATTACGCAAGAGATTTGATTCAACGCGAGGGCGGTAACAGCAAATGCATTATTCCCTTTAATCCCAAAATTGATATACCCGGCCCATATAAGGGTCGTGGGAATGAAAACGAATGGGGAGAAAAGTATGCAGACTTTCTTCGACATATGATGAAATCAGATTTCTCCATTATTCCAAAGTCTTATGATCGAGCATGCCAGCTTGAATATCCTAATGGACAAAGAAAAACAAGTCACCGTTCAGTTGATGAGTTTTGGATGTCTTTGCGATCAAGTTTTCCTTCCGCAACTTTTTCCATCGAACATCAAATTGGTCGAGAAGATCCCCTCATGCCTCCACGAGCTGCCATTCGATTTGGCTTACATGGGAAACATGACGGATGGGGCCGTTTTGGTGAACCTACGGGGGCAAATGTATATATTATGGGAGCGGCTCACGCGGAATTTGGACCATGGGGACTGCGAAGAGAATTTGTTGTCTTGGATGAAACTTCTATTTGGAAGCAAATAATCCTACAGACTGGATAAAGAAAGGATAAAAAATGAACATTTTCGAAATGCAAAAACGGATTGTACGATATGGCGAGTTAATACCTTGTAAAACAGCGTTCATCGACGCACATACCCCTGGTTCAAATCAAAAGGAAAACTTTACAATTATCGGAGGCGGCGTGTCCGAGAGTGCTGACCAACACGTCCATATAAAGGATACACCCGGCTTTAATATTGGTGCAGCTGGACAACCGCCTCGCTGCAGAAATAGTTTGCACTCTCATAGAACTGCTGAAGTATTTTTTGTTTTAAAAGGCCGCTGGCGATTTTTTTGGGGTCGCTGGGGGACTGCCGGTGAAGTAACCCTGAATGAAGGTGATATTATTAATATTCCAACCGGCATTTTTCGAGGGTTTGAAAATATTGGAACTGATTACGGTATGATAATGGCCATACTCGGTGGGGATGATGCAGGAGGGGGCGTAATTTGGGCTCCTCAAGTGATTGAAGACGCTTCAAATCACGGTTTAATTTTAGCAGAGACTGGCCGTCTCTATGATACAAAAAAAGGTCAACACTTGCCTCAAGGTGTAAAAACTATGCCAATTCTTACAAAACAGGAATTAGAAAAATATCCGGAACCTACCACAAAAGATGTGGTGCCAAACCACGTTGCCAGATATTGGGATCTTATGGCTATGGCGGACAACCAACCGGCAACCGTTATTGGAGAAAATGGTATACTTATCGATCGTCCTGGCTTTGAAGTTGATTTTCTTACGAAGGATTCATCACAACAAACTGAACAATCAACTGAAAAACATACGATCTTAATGCCAATGCGAGGACACTGGACATTATCATGGAAAGGCGGAGACATTATAATAAATCCTGGAGATACGGCAGCAATACCTCCAAACCTAAAGCATAAAGTTTATCCATCGATGACTGGAGAGTCTTCACTATACCGAATTACTAATACGAGTGACCCTGCTGGACCGACATGGCAAAAGAACTGATGAAATTACCAATTGTTCTGATACCAGGGCTTATGTGCGACATGCGCTTATTTAAACCGCAAATTAGTTTTTTATCAAGAGATAGGACTGTGGTATCGGCTTCACCTTATGGATTTAATACTGTAGAAGAAATTGCAAAAAATATCATTAAGTCTATGCCTAAACAATTCATATTAGTTGGATTGTCTTTGGGAGGAATAGTTGCAATCGAAATTGCAAGACTGTGTCAAGAAAAAATTCATAAATTGATTCTCATGGATACGAGTTACCTTGCGGAACCTGAGCATATCTCGATAAAACGGGAATCCCAAATTCGAGATGTAGAGAAAGGAAACCTCAAGACAGTCATGGTTGAGGAACATATTCCAAATTATCTTGCTGACGGTTCAACAAGCAACCCTATCTCAGACCTATGTATTGAAATGGCTTTACAGCTCGGTTCAAAGATTTTTGTTCAACAATCACTCGCTCTTATGTCGAGAAAAGACCAAACGAATACACTCAAGAACATCGAAATCCCCACAATGCTGCTATGCGGAGAATATGATCGGCTGTGTAATGTCAAAATTCACCAAAAGATGCATGACTTAATATATAACTCATCCTTAAATATTGTTAATGACGCAGGTCATTTGCCGACTCTGGAAAACCCACTTAAAACAAATAGGATACTGAAAAAATGGCTAAACTAACCCCTTCAGATTCATTGTGGAAACTCCTACGAGAAGTTGACACACCAACGGTCTGCAATTCAATTGAAGTCGCACAAGGAAGACGAGGCTTCGATAAATTCACAAAAGGCACTATGCTCAGCTCAAATCCAAACTATGGATCTTTCGTAGGTTATGCGCGGACTGCCAAAATTTCTGGCATTGAAAAACCTGTTGAACCACCCGACGAAATCAGGGCACTAAGGATGAAATATTTCCATCATATGGCTGAAGGAAAGGAGCCGAAAATTGCAGTAGTGGAAGATTTAGACTATCCAAATTGTGTAAGTGCTTGGTGGGGAGAAGTGCATACTGCAGTTCACAAAGGTTTAGGAGTCGCTGGAGCCCTTACCAATGGAGTAATGCGCGATTTAGGAGACCTAGAACCTGGGTTCCCAGTAATCGCGGGATCTATAGGTCCAAGCCACGCATTTGTACGTGCGACTGAACTGGCAACACGAGTAAATATTTTCGGCCTAGAAATAGATGATGGAGATTTAATTCACGCTGATCGCCATGGAGCTCTAGTAATTCCCGAAGACGTAATTCCAAACCTTGAAAACTCAATAGAGAAATTGATTTCTACCGAGCACATCATATTAGGGCCGGCTCGAGAACCTAACTTTAATATTGAAAAATTAGAAATCGCTTGGAAAAAATTTGAAAAAGCGCGGACATAAATAAACAAAATTGTTAGAGGGAAAAAAATGACAAAAATTAAAGTAACCCATGTTGGAAGCTTGCCTCGAACCCAAAAGGTAGTGGACTTCATATTTGCTCGCGAAAACAACAAACCATTTGATCAACAAAAATTTGATCAAGTGATGACAAAGGCAGTCTCTGAGACAGTTAAAAAGCAAGTTCAATCAAAAGTTGATATTGTGAGTGACGGAGAAACCTCTAAAATTAGCTACGCTACATATGTAAAAGATCGTTATACTGGATTTTCTGGTGATAGTCCTCGAAATGCGCCGGCAGATTTAAAAATGTTTCCAGGTTTTTTAAAACGGCTAGCCGATGATGGGGGGACTCCCCAGTACGCACGACCTATGTGCACATCAGAGGTAAAATCAAAAGGACAGGAAGAACTCATTAAAGATATTAATAATCTACAATCCGCGATGAGCACCCATGGAGCATCAGACGGATTCATGAATGCAGCTTCCCCAGGGGTTATTTCGTTATTCTTACAAAATGCCTTTTACAATACCCGCGAACAGTATTTAGGTGCGCTTGCCGACGCGATGAAAGAAGAATATGAAACAATCGCAGCAGCAGGACTTAAATTGCAGCTTGATTGCCCCGATTTAGCCTTAAGTCGCCATATGCTTTTTAATGATTTAACTGATAATGAATTCTTGAAAATAGCTAGTCTACATGTTGAAGCGTTAAACTATGCATTACAGGATGTCCCTCAAGAAAATATTAGAATACATATTTGTTGGGGAAACTACGAAGGTCCTCATTGCTGCGATATTGGGATGGAGAAAGTTTTTCCAATTTTAATGGCTACCAAGGCCAAATACATTCTTTTTGAGACATCTAATCCAAGACATGCTCACGAATGGATAGTATTTAAGGAAAAAAAGCATGAAATCCCAGAAAATAAAGTTTTAATTCCTGGGGTAGTAGATACTACAACCAATTTCGTTGAACACCCAAAATTAGTTGCGGAGCGCTTAAAGAAATTTACCAATATAGTAGGCAATGAGCGCGTTATCGCAGGAAGCGATTGTGGATTTGGAACCTTTGCAGGTTATGGTGCTATAGATCCAGATATCGCTTTTGCAAAATTAAAATCAATGTCTGAAGGAGCAGCCATTGCCACAGGATAACTTAGTTAAATAAACCTATTATTAACTTAACAAAAATTTTTACTTCACTACTCAGGTATTTAAATAATGGATAAGAGTATACATTTTTAATAAAATAAAATCAATCAAAGAACCCTTGAAAATAAATATTTAAGGTTACCTAAAGAATGTCTGTTTAATTTTATATTTTTCAAGGAGATACACGATGGAAGCTATTTTATTTGGATCAATAGGAACATTGGTGGAAACCTCTGAGCTTCAAAGGCAAAGTTTTAATCTCGCTTTTAAAGAAGTTGGTCTTGATTGGTATTGGAATACAGCCACATATTGTAAATTGATAACCGAACCCGGCGGAATGAAAAGAATAAAAAATTATGGCGAGAATAATCTTTCCGAACCAGAAATCAAAAACATCCACGCATTAAAAGAAAAACATTTTGCCGAGCTTGTCCCTGAAAAACTGTATTTGCGGCCAACTGTGAAAGAAGTCCTCAATTATTCAAAAGATGCAGGACTAAAGCTGGGATTTATTACTACAACATCTCAAAACAATATTGACTTGATAAAGACTGGTATCAGCAAGCAACTGGATTTTGATGTTTTTGATCTTGTAACAACGGTGAATGACGTCATCAAACCCAAGCCAGACCCAGAGGTTTATACTTATGCATTAAAAGCATTAAAAATGAGCTCTGAGAATGTAATTGTTGTTGAAGATACTCCTGTTAATCAGAGGTGCGCATCCAATGCAGGTTTAAAATGCGTACTATTCCCCGGCGAATACGCTGAAATACCGCCTGAAAATAGATATAATACTCTTACTTATAACCTAATAGACAAACTGGAACCAGAACTCCAACATGTATGATTTTGACTCTTTTTTTTAAATTTTGTTAGAAGCACTTGTATTATAGATACGAAGAGGTGACATTGGCGTTTTAATATTTTATTCGTTGGATTAATTATGAAAATATTTTTGAGTAAAATCTCACCTGAAGCCAAAAGTATTGCATTAATTATCATGACGGTGCTTCTATTTAGTACGCAGGACGCCATTGCAAAAAATCTAATTCAAAGTTACCCACCAATTCAGGTAGTTTGGTCGAGGTATACCAGTCAAACAGTAGTAAGCCTCATTATCCTCTTACCAATAATTGGCACTGTCTTGAAAACGAAAAATGTTGGAATCCAACTTCTTAGGTCTACCTTCTTGTTCGTAGCCACCTTTTGTTTTTTTTCAAGCTTAAAGTACCTTCAACTTGCTCAAGTAAATGCGGTTTTTCAAGTCGCACCTCTCTTTGTAACTGCACTATCCGTGTTTGTACTCCGAGAATCTGTAGGAGTTAGAAGGTGGGGCGGGGTTTTCGTAGGTATGCTTGGAGCAATTATAATTATTAGACCTGGCAGTACCACTTTCTCCTTAGCGCTGATTTTGCCGATTGGAGCTGCCTTAAGTTATGCTAGCTATTTAATTGCGACAAAGTATTTGAGTAACGAAGAAGCCGCAACTACAAACTTTTTATATACATCTTTGATAGGTTTTGTATTAGCCTCATTCCTGGCACCTACAACCTGGACTCCGATAAATCCATCTGATCTATTTACTTTTTTCAGCTTTGGCTTACTTGGAGCCCTGGGACATCTTTTCATCATTTTAGCATTTCGTCTAATTGACGCCTCTTTTTTAGCTCCCTTCACTTACTTGCAACTCATATTCGCAAGCTTCTGGGGTGTTTATCTATTTGCTGAAATTCCAGACAAATTCACGATTATTGGTGGCGTTTTAATTGTTTTCTCAGGTTTATATGTTTGGCTTAGGGAACAAAAACATAAACCTTAAATGTGTAGCATTAAATATATTGTTGAGTTGGAAATTTAGGCAGGCTTAAGGTAATAGAAAAACTCTTTTCAATGGAATTTGAGTTGGAACATTATCTTCGTCAGTTTCCATAATATCAGCCATAAAAGCCCACCATTTTTTACATATCTCTGTGTCTGGCAAAGCATCCAAAGTGTGATCATCTGACCTAGTTAAAATCGCAAAAAGATGATGGGTTTCTGGGTCTAACCAGATCGAGTAATCTGATACTCCGGCATCTTTTAGAGCCTTTGCAAGTTCTGGGAATACCTCATCGTGTCGTTTCTCGTACTCCGCAGCTTGACCCGGATTAAGATTCATTCGAAAAGCAATACGTTCAGACATAAATTCACTCCTTTCTACTTGAATTTATTTTAACCGTAATCGTAGTATCACGAATATGCTTTAGATGTAATTCATAAGCTTGTGCCGCAGCTGCTGTATTCTGAAACATTATAGCATCAGCTATTAAACAATGCTGTTTAACCGAGGTACGTATAACCCCTTGCATCTCACTTGCCACTCGCCTTAAATCAAGTCCAATATCATAAAGGCATCGTGACAGAGTTGACAGTATTGGGCTTTGAGCTCCTAAATTTATAGCCTCGTGAAATTCAATATCTAATAACCTAAATGCAACTGGATCATTATAAAAAGCATGCCCATCCTTAGCTAATTTTACTATACGATTCTTGAGTTCATCAGCAGCTCTGACCGAACACAATCGAACTAATTCTAAATCAATAAGCACCCTAGCTTCAAAATGCTCATCAGCATCGTAACCTGCTGTTGACAGCATAATATTGAAAGGCTCGACTAAGCGCTTCGATGAAAGATCAGTCACCGTATATCGGCCGCCCTGCCTACTTTTCAAAACACCCATGACAGTAAGAGCCTTCAAAGCCTCCCGAAGCGTGGGCCTACTAATAGCTAAGGCCACGCACATTTGTTGTTCCGTTGGCAAACGATCCCCAGTGACAAGATTTCCTGACTTTATCATATCAAGAATTCTGCTAGCCACTTGCTGGGCTATTGACTCCCTTTGACTGCTTCTATAGTCGAATAAGCCGTCTTGAAAGACAAAAGACGCAGAAACGTTGTTACCTCTAGTTTGTTCAGATCCGTCTAATTTTAATCTGGGCATTTGTGGCAAGCGTTGCTCCTTACAAATCTAAAGACCAAGTCGGTAAAATTTATTTGCATTATTTCTATAAAATTTTCTTAATTCTTCATCTGATGAACCCGCCAACGCCCGATCAAGAACCTCTACCCATCTAGTTAGGGTAGTAGCTTGCAAGCAAATCGGATAATCCCCAGCATAAATAATTCTATCAAAACCAAAAGCTTCTATTGTGGCATCGATATAAGGTTTCACATCATCATAAGTCCAGTTTTCATGATCTGCTTCAACAGGTAAATCTGACAGCTTTATCCAGAGATTTGGATGTTTTGATAATTCAGCTACATCCTCTTTATATTGTTTTATCTCACCTTCAGCAATTCCCGGTTTTCCACAATGATCAAGTATCATCGGCACATTGGGGATTCGTTTCACAAACTCACGCACAATATCCATTTGAGTGTGGTTCACATTGATCTCAAAATGGTATCCAAATTTTTCTAAAGTATTTACACCCTCTATAAAATTACTTGATAGAGTTAACTCTCTTGGATTATCATCAAATTCTACTATTCTACGGATTCCTTTTACACTCGGATGATTGTCGTACATTTCCTCAAGAATTGATTCAGCCCTCCTACCCCATTCCAATGGCGCCATCGGCACAATTCCTCTAATTCGCGGATCACGCTTTGCACTTTCCTCAACATACTTAACTTCTTCGATATACTGACCATTTGTAGCGGAAAAATCAGCGTAACATTCAAGAAATACCATAGCTTCAATTTCAAGACTTTCACAGTCACGTTGATAATCCTCAATTTGGTACGATCTGCCAAAAAGAGCGTGTCCCTTAAAAGCAGAATAATCAAGTCGATCAAAGTCCCAAATGTGCAAGTGAGTGTCAATAATAGGAAAATTTGGCATGCAAAATCTTTCTCAGACAATTTTTAATTAAGTTAATTCAACAAAACTTGTCAGACAAAAATATCCTTGTCAAACATATTTTAGTCTGACAGATTTATATTAGTTAAGAATCGACAAGTAATAAAATTGTAAAATTTAAGGGTAATTAAGGTGCAAAATTCCATCTTGACTTCAAGAAATATAATTCAAAGCAAACTATCATTACCAATCTTCGGATTTGGTAGTGCCCACTTAGGTGAAATGTATAATCTAGTCGACGAAGAAATATCACAAAAGACATTGCACGGAGCCTGGAATGCCGGCATCCGTTATTTCGATACAGCGCCCTGGTATGGTAGAGGCCTTGCAGAGCATCGGCTTGGAGGTTTCTTAAGAACTAAACCAAGAGAAGAATTTATAATTACTACGAAAGTAGGAAGGACATTGCATAGACCTAGTAAGGTCGAAACTTTTAAACGCGAACCCTGGCTCGGAGGGTTAAATTTTGAAGTAAAGTTTGACTACTCCTATGATGGAATAATGCGGTCATATGAACAAGCGTTGCAACGTCTTTCTCTTGATACAATTGACGCTCTAGTAATTCATGATTTGGACCCACTATTTCATTCACCAGAAGAACAAACCAAACATGAAAGCGATTTAGAATCCACCGGTTTGAAAGCTCTTAAGGAACTAAAATCTGCAGGTGATATTAAAGCTTTTGGAATGGGAATTAACCAAAAAGACTCGCTAGCTATCCTAGCACAACGCCTGCCACTAGACTTTGCTTTGGTCGCGATGCCATATACGCTGCTTGATCAAGAATCTCTCCATGATGGTATGCAAAAATGCCTGATGAATTCAACAAGCGTTATAATAGGAGCCCCATTTGCTTCGGGCATTTTGGCTACTGGCTCAGGTAATAATAGTAAGTATGGTTATGCTAATGCATCTGAAGAATTACAATTGAAAGTACGGCAAATAGAAGCAGTTTGCAAAGAGCACGAGGTGCGTTTGAAGGCTGCTGCTTTGCAATTCGTTCTCGCGCACCCTGCAGTTGTGTCAACGATCCCAGGAGCAATAAATGTAGACCAAGTAACAGAAAACATTGATTGTCTAGAGAGCAAAATCCCTGAAATCTTTTGGAAGGAATTAAAAACTAAAGATTTAATTGCGATAGATGCGCCTACTCCAAAAGAGTAAATAATCAAATCTTGAAGGAAGGAAAAGAACCAATAATGCACTTACCCCTAGTTTCAGCACGAGGGATTTCAAAGAGTTTTGCTTCTATTGAAGTATTATCCAACGTCGACCTCGATCTTCATAATGGTGAAATTCATGCACTCCTTGGAGAAAATGGTGCGGGAAAATCTACCTTCGCTAAAATACTTGCTGGTGTACACAAGCCGACACAAGGAGTTATAAAACTTAACGACTCAATAGTTGAAATCTCTTCACCAATGATCGCACAAGAACTGGGAATAGCCTTAATTCATCAAGAACCAATTTCATTCCCACATCTCTCTGTTGCTGAAAATCTTGTCATGGGACAAAAGGGAAATGGTCTTTTGACTAAGGTAAATTGGACCGAAATGGTAGATCACGCGCGCCAACAGATGACAATGTTAGGCGTGGAAATTGATGTTACCATTCCAATGCAAGGATTATCCATAGCAGATCAACAAATGGTCGAAATCGCAAGAGCAATTGCTTCAGATGCTCGTCTAATAATCATGGATGAACCAACAGCTCCACTGACTCCGAGAGAAGTCAGTACTCTTTTCGGAATTGCTAGACGTCTAAAAGAAGAAGGCCGAACCATTATATTCATTTCTCATCGCCTCGAAGAAGTGCGCATGATTTGCGATCGGGTAACTATCTTTCGTGACGGTGAAAGAATAGCTACAAACACGATAGACGAACTATCTGATGAAGATGTAATTCGGCTCATGATAGGTCGCCCACTCGGAAAATATATGCGTAAGTATAATGCAGATATTGGCAAAATAGCATTATCGGTAAATAAGCTAGGCTTAGAGGGAGCTTTCAGTGATATCACTTTTAATTTAAGGAAAGGTGAAATTGTTGGAGTCGGTGGATTAGTTGGTGCAGGAAGGACAGACGTAGCAAGAGCGATTTTTGGTATTTCGCCAGCGCAAAAGGGCACCATTATGATCAATGAACGCAAAGTAAATATATCTAATCCCGCCGATGCTATCAAGCTTGGTATCGCCTATGTTCCTGAAGATAGAGCCATAGCTGGTATATTTAGCTCATTGTCAGTAGAGCATAACCTTACTGCAGCCATTCCAAAAAAGATCGCACCTAAAAATATTATTCGGCGAGTTTTAGAAACTTCTTTTTCTAGTGAATCAATTGATAAACTATCCATACGTCTGGCGTCACCAGATCAACCGATTGTAGAGCTATCAGGAGGTAATCAACAAAAAGCTATCCTGGCTCGATGGCTTCATACAGATCCACAAATATTGATCCTAGATGAGCCAACAAGAGGCATTGATATAGGAGTTAAAGCAGAATTTTATGATATGATTGGTACTTTAGCTGAAAGCGGTCGTGCGATTTTACTGATTTCATCAGAATTACCTGAATTATTATCTCTTTGTGATAGAATATTGGTCATGTCTGAAGGCCAATTAACCGCTGATATTTCAAGTCATGAGGCAACACAAGAAAAAATTATGAAAGCAGCAGTCCCGAAAATGGCTATAAGCGCATGAAACCAATATTAAAATTTCTTTCTGGCCGCGAGGCTGGAATTTTCGTCATGATTATATTATTTTGTACTGCGGTTGGGATATACAAACCTCATTTTATATCTTCAAACAGTCTTAGAATTATACTGCTTTTAGTTCCACTAATCATGATAGGCGCGATGGCACAAATGTTAGTGCTTGTTGCTCGACATGTTGATTTATCGATGGGATCCATGCTTGGTTTTTCAGCAATGGTAGCTGGTCTAATGTATCGCGATATGCCTGAAATTTGGTGGCCAATTGGCTTTTTAGTAGCCGTTGGCACCGGCGCTGTCCTAGGACTCTTCAATGGGCTTTTAGTAACTATATTTAACTTACCGTCCATTATCGTAACTCTTGGCACTTTAAATTTGTATCGAGGTCTTACCTTTATTATTTCTGACGCAAGGCAAATTAATCGAGCAAACATACCGAGTGAACTCAAAGCTATGTCTCAAACTTCTCCCATTTTTGGAATACCTTGGATCATCTTGATGTCTTTTGCCATTGCTCTTCTTACATTTTATCTTGTTCGGTACACTCAGCTTGGTCGACAAATATACGCTATTGGCTCGAATCCAAACGCAGCACCCCTCAGAGGAATTAACGTCACTAAAGTGACATTAATAGTATTCATTATATCCGGAGCACTAAGCGGACTGGCTGGAATAATGTATGCGAGTCGTTGGGGTTTTGTAAATCCTTCTAATACAGGAATGGGGTTCGAATTTCAGGTCATTGCTGCAGTAGTTATTGGAGGAGTTTCAATAAATGGCGGTGTTGGAACTGTTCTGGGAACTTTCTTAGGCGTTATTCTTCTCGGTTGCGTAGCAGCGGCCCTTCCTCTTCTTGGAATCCCTGGAACGACGCAAAGCGCAATTTATGGATCTGTAATTTTAATAGCTCTTCTTATTGATAGATCAGTAAGGCAACGCGCAACTGCAAATACCAAACGAAGTCGGGCGTAATAATGACAAACCAAATTCCATCATTGTATCATAAAAAAAGCTGGCGATCCTTGTTTAATCGCCCAGAGACAATGACATTCACCTTACTTATTTTAGCATTGGTTGGCGCAAGCCTGCTCTCAGAATATTTTTTAGATGTTAATTATATTTTAAGAAGCTTTACACTAACGGCTGAACTATCCATCGCCGCCCTTGTTCTCACTATGGTAATTATATCTGGCGAAATCGACCTGTCAGCTGCAGCAAATATAGCATTATCTGCATGCATCTTTGCCTATGTCCAAGCCAGTGGCGCGCCTATGACACTTGCTATTCTCACAGGTCTATTTGCTGGGCTTGTAATGGGTAGTTTAAATGCAATCTTAGTAATCGTTTATCAACTCCCCTCAATAATAGTTACTATCGGGACCTTGATATTTTATCGAGGACTTGCGCAGGTGATAGCTGGTGATAAGTCTATTAGAGTACCAGAATGGTTTATTGGAGTTAATACTAAAATGGTACTTGGCGTACCGTTCCCAGTAGTAATTTTTACTGCTACTGCAATTATTCTAGGCTTGGTTTTGGGAACAACAATTTATGGCCGTCAGATATATCAAGTAGGAACAAATAACACAGCAGCCCTTCACGCTGGAATAAAAAGTAATAGAATTAAATTTGGATTGTTTGTGTTGCTTGGTGTTGTAAGTTCTGCCTGTGGAATTATGGCAGCTTCTCGACTAGGCTCTGTACGATACGATTTAGCGCTCGGAGGAGAACTACAAATGGTGCTTATGGCCATGCTCGGAGGCACTTATATTTTTGGTGGTCGAGGAACAATTCTTGGCACTTTTTTAGCCGCTTGGCTTCTAGTCATCGTCTCGACTGGAATGACGGTAGCAAATTTATTACCAGCAATCCAACTTACTGTCTTAGGATTGTTACTTATAGTAGCAATTATTGCTACTAATTTCATCTATTCCCGCGCGCGGAGATAGCGGGGCAACTACCGGGCAACCGCCCAAACAATTACTTAACCTAGGAGGAAACCATGATTAAAAAAACTATACTGTCAACGGTAGCAGCTTTTACCTTGGCATCAGGGATGGCTCTTTCTGAAGATATAGATATCGTCTTTATTGGAAAAAATACAGGAAACCCATACTTTGATTCACTGACTCAAGGTTTCGTTGAAGCTTGTGACGTAATCGCCTGTAATTTTGAATTTGTTGCCCCAGCAACTGCTGAAGCAACATCGCAAATACCTTTTATTGAGGCTCAAATCCAACGCGGTGTAGACGTAATCGCGATTTCACCAAATAGTCCAGATGCACTTAATCAAGTATTCGATGCCGCTCGTGCAAAAGATATATTAGTGCTTACAGTAAACGGAGACATAACTGGGAATGAAGAACATCGTGATGCAACAATTCTACCAACTGACTTCACAAAAGTTGGTGCAGACCAAGTAGAAATGGTTGGCTCATTAATCGGCTATGAAGGCGAGGTTGCTATTCTATCAGCAACAACAGAAGCTCCAGATCAAAATTTTTGGATTGAGGGGATGAACAAGACTCTTGAAACAGACTCAAAATATTCAAAAATGACACTAGTAGCAACTGTTTATGGAGACGACCAACCAGAAAAATCGACAACAGAAATGGAATCACTCTTAGCTAACTTTCCAAAGCTCAGAGGTGTTATTGCACCTACAACTGTTGGTATAGCTGCAGGAGCACAGGTCGTCCAAAGCCGGGGCATATCTGATACTGTTAAAGTAACCGGTCTTGGTCTTCCCTCTGAAATGCGCGACTTTGTTAAAGATGGTACAGTTGAAGGCTTCCAACTTTGGTCACCATATAACGAAGGATGGCTAGCTGCGCATTTTTCAGTGGGTCTTAAAAACGGATCAATGGAGAATAAAGTAGGGGGTACTTTTCAGGTACCTAATCTTGGAACAATTACAATTAATCCAGGAAATTCTATAAATACGCAAGCCGCACTTACTACTTTTAATGCAGCTAATATAGACGACTTTAACTTCTAAATAAAATACAAATTGGGGAGTGTTAGTTTACTTTTCACTCCCCTTTAATAATATATTTGTTATTTAAATAGCCCGATTGATCACAAATAAAAAAATTTAGAGTGTTTTAATAAGTACTACCTGACCCAACACTCAATCTACAAAAGAAAAAATCTATATAATTTCGATTTAGTAGAAAAATACTTTATTACGCCCATTCACCTTTACGAAAAACAGGTATCTTTTTACCATCCTGTGAAATGCCATCCACATCAATTTGATTGGAACCAATCATCCAATCAATGTGAATCATGCTACTATTACCTCCACGGTTTTCCACTTCCTCTTTCGAAAGGTCTCCACCATTTTGAAAACATTTGGAGTAACATTGGCCAAGAGCTATATGACTAGCCGCATTTTCATCGAACAATGTATTGTAAAACAAAAGTCCACTTTGAGAGATTGGTGAACTATGAGGGACTAAAGCTACTTCTCCAAGCCGACGTGCTCCCTCATCCGAGTCAAGGACTTTTAGTAGAACCTCTTCTCCTTTTGAAGACCGTGCCTCAACAATGCGCCCAGATTCAAACTTAACTTTAATTTCTTCAATTAATGTCCCTTGATGCGATAAAGGCTTTGTTGAACAAACATGTCCTTCTACTTTTAATGCGTGAGGCGTTGTAAACACCTCTTCTGAAGGAATATTAGGATTACAGGTAATGCCATTTTTAGCAATTGAGGCGCCACCCATCCATTCATGTCCATCTGCAAGACCAACACTTAAATTAGTCCCTGGCCCAAAGAAATGTAACGCTTGAAAATTCTGTCCATTCAACCAATCTGATCTGGTTCTTAGAGCCGCGTTATGCTCTCGCCATGCCGAGATTGGATCTTCTTGATCAACCCGCGACGCCGAAAAAATTGCCTCAGCTAAATTATATTGAGCTTCAAACTCTGACAAATCTGGAAACATACGTTTTGCCCAAGACACACTAGGCCATGAAATTATATTCCAGTTTATATCAAAACGAGTAATTCTTTCTCGCGTGGGTTTCGAAGCTAGCGAATTTGCTTTATTTACTCGTCCTACTTTTTTGGGATCCTGTTCGGATAGAAGCATAGGATCATCGCCCACGATTGCAAGGCGCGCGGTATTACTGTCAAATGCCTCGCCCATTCCCTTAAAAAGCCAACTAGGAGAAACATCAAATGATGAATCAATAGCGTGTTGATACCGGGCTAGTGTTACCTCCGGATCGGTAAAGATAGGCGTAACCACACCTGCTCCAGCCTTGTAAGCGTGAATACAAATTCGACGGACTAAAGGTAAAGACTCAACTGGCGCAGTAATTAGCAAATCTTGCTCAGGTTCTAACGCTAGCCCAGTTCGAACAGCAAGTTCTGCTAATCGATCAATACTATTTGTATCTAATTCAAATTCGTTATGCATTGTCATTCCTTAATCACACTACCACTTAATTTTACCACCTTAAGTACAATAAAATGGCGAATGATAAAAGAAATTAATCGACCTTAAAATATCCAGGCAACAAAAACCATTCTTTGCCTTGTGAATGATAAGATAAGCACTGTTTATAGTGTTAGTATTTTATTAGCTACTTCAAGTAAAAATTATAAATGTCACAATTAGAATCTAAAATAGAATTATTCTTTCATATGAAATTTTAAAGTTCGCTTCTTTCAAAGAGGGGTACTGAAGAGATGCCAAGAGCGGCATACCCTTCAGCTACACATTAGATACTGCTCATTACCCCTTACGTTGAATATAACGACAGACCAATTTAAAATTTAGCCTATTAAACAAAATTTTCTAAATTAAAATTACTTACATTTAGCCGGTACTTATAATTTTGAATATAATAATTTAATATCCAATCATTTTTTTATTTAAATTGATCGTTTTATTAACCAAAACGTAAGATCGATAATCACTACCAATGATTGCTTTAATTCGATACATTCTCTATTATCACCTTTAATTAGAGACAAAGGCTCAAAGAATTTATTAGAATTACACATGATTACATCTCTTTCCAATCGTAAGAGCTTCCCTTGTTTGGAAACGCATAGTTATCTCAATCAGGCTTCTTTGGGTCTAATTGGATCTGAAGCCGTCTCAGCAATGCATGAGTTTTTGGATACAACTGCACGGCACGGCAATTTAAGAATGTCAGATACAGAGGAAGCAGACTTCTTAAACCCACTGAGATCTCAAATTGCACAACTTATAAACGCACAAACAGAAAACATTGCAATTATTTCAAGTTCAAGCGAGATGTTAAGTCAACTACCAGAATTAATAGCGCCTGCCGTTCGAAATAAAATTATTTTGGTATCAAACGATTTTCCTGCCATCACCCGTCCCTGGATATCATATTCAAAAAGAAAAGACTTAAATCTATGTTTTGTTGATGAAAAAGATACTGAAACCCTAACCGACCAAATAATAAAGAATATTGATAAAGACACAGCAGCAGTGTGTATAAGTTTCGTCCAGTTTTCTTCTGGTACCTGTCTAAATATTCCACAACTTCGTAAAGCAACTAATAATTTTGACGTAAAACTTATCGTCGACATCACACAAGCTGCTGGAGCAATCCCATTGTACACAACTGACTGGTGTGCTGATGTAGTCGTCTGTAGCGGATATAAATGGCTCGGCGGTCACGGAGGAATTGCCTTCGCTGTTTTGTCAGACGAATTACTAAAAAAGACCCCTCCTTGGGTCGGTTGGTTCGGTGGCGAAGATCCTTTTAATATGAATGCAAAACAGCTCTCATTATCCAAAACAGCCACTAAATACACCCAGTCCACCCTGTCTTATATTTCTGCAGTTGGTTTAAGTGCGGCTTTAAAAGAACTTTTAGAAATTGATGTGAACGAGATAAATGCTCATTCCTACAAGTTAGCGGGGATTTTACTATCAGGATTAGAGCATCTTGAATGGAAACCATTTCGACGGGTAGATTCATCAGAGTTTTCCGGACATATCATCTCTTTAAATGCAACGACTTTAAACATTCCATCAACTCAAAAATACTTGATTAAGAATGGTATTATCTGTGGAATCAGAAATGGGCGCATTCGAATATCTCTTGCCCATTACAACAATGAACGCGATGTTCAGTCATTATTAAAAAGTCTCAAAGATTTAACTCACTAGCTATAAAATTTCATTTAGCCAGGAAGACGGTTGGCTTCCACCTATAATAATGTATTTGAGGATAACTTGGTTCCAAAACCTAAAAAATTCTAAAGAATCAATTGAGTAGGACCAACACAAAAAACTTTCGATAGAGTATTCACAACCGAAATACTTTTTTCAGTATTATAAAAAGACTATGCCCATTTTAACTTAAGTTATTCATAGTCCTTATTTTGTGAGTTTTTCGTTATCCCTTCCCTAAAGGAAATAATAATACCAGAAGTTACAACTAAAAAAATTCCCATAACCGCGGTCGGTCCGAGCACAACCTGCCAAACCAAATAATCTATCGTTGATGCAAATATCAAATAAAAGTACTCGAGAGGAGCAACAAGACTAGTGTCAGCATTTTGGTAAGCACGTATTGTAGCTGTCATAGCAATAATATGGGTTATTGAAGTAGCACCAATTAACAAAAGTATATCTTTCGTTAAGGGAACCCAACCCATAAACAAAAATTTATTTGAATCCCTTAATCCTTCAGAAAGTGGAAGCGATGGAATTAAACTGACCATCAATAATCCAAGACATGCATAAAAAATATTATGAGAGAATGTAAGTGAAAAAGACTTTTGCTCCCTACAAAAACCACGGGTAATTATTACAGCTAAGGCATATGAAATTCCTGCAACAAGAGGAAAGATTAAAATAAAATTCATATTTGTCGCACCGGGTTGAATTATAAAAAGAACTCCCAAAAACCCAATGCAAACTGCAATGACTCGTCGCCAACCAATAGTTTCCTTCAAAATCACGGTTGCAAATAGACAAACAAAAATAGGAGCTGTAAAAAAACAAGTCGCC
>JAQWUC010000064.1 GCA_029242355.1 Paracoccaceae bacterium
GGAATTATTTCCTATTTAAGGCGACAACACAACTTGTTAGTCGGAGAAGCAACATCAGAGAGAATAAAAACTCAGATTGGAACAGCAAGAATGCCCGAAGATGGAAGAGGGGCATCAATGGATATCAGAGGTCGCGACTTACTAGGCGGAGTCCCAAAAGAAACTGAGGTAACTCAGGCACAAGTAGCTGAGGCATTATCGGAACCTGTGCAACAAATCTGCGAAGCCGTCATGACAGCATTGGAAAGCACCCCTCCCGATCTTGCGGCAGATATAGTGGATAGAGGCGTAATGCTTACTGGCGGCGGCGCATTATTAGGCGATCTAGATTTGGCACTGCGAGAACAAACTGGTTTAGCAATATCCATAGCAGATGAATCTTTAAATTGTGTTGCGCTGGGTACTGGAAAATCGTTGGAATTTGAGAGACAACTCTCACATGTTATTGACTACGGTTAAGGATTCACTTCCGCTAGAAGCAAGAACCGTTTGCAAAGGAATCTAGTTGTGTCTTTAGAACAAAATAAGGCTTGGAAGGCCGTAAGAAGATTCTTTTTTATTTTAACATTATTAAGTTTGATTTTTCTTTTTGCGCTTTGGAAAGTTGAAAACCAAAGACTAGAACGATTTCGTTATGCTTTGATAGATGAGATTCTTCCAAACACAAATTTCCTATTGAAACCATTAAAAATCTCTTATCAAATAGTATCTGATTTTAAATCTTACGCTCAACTTTATCAGCAAAATCAAGATCTCAAGAAAGAGCTTCAGAAGATGATAGGTTGGAAAGAATCCGCTCTCCAACTTGAGCAAAAAAATGCCCATTTAAGTATTCTAAATAATGTCAAATTAGATCCAACAATTAACTGGGTTACAGGGCAAATCATAGCTGACAGTGGTAGTCCATTTAACCAATCAGTACTTTTAAATATTGGCTCCAATGATGGAGTTAGAGATGGTTCTGCAACTATGAGTGGTCTGGGCTTAGTCGGAAGAATTGCTGGTGTTGGCAGAAAAAGTTCACGAGTTGTTTTAATAACTGACGTAAGCTCTTCAATACCGGTAATTGTTAAAAAAGCAAACCAAAAAGGTCTTGTGATTGGTGATAACTCACCATACCCAACATTAAATTTTCTTGGTAATTCTCGAACAATAATGCCTGGAATGAGAGTCGTTACATCAGGCGATGGAAAAGTTTTTCCCCCTGAGCTACTGATTGGGACTATCGTTTTAAACAACTCGGGTAAACTTAAAGTAAGTTTAGCCGCTAAACTTAAGGAAATAAGCTATCTGCGAGTTTTATTCAAAAATAATGATCAAAGTTTGGACAATTCTGGAATACTTATTCTAGAATAAAAGTCGAAACAAGTAAATTTTGGAACCATTTATGCTAAACTGTAAGTCAGTTCTTATAACGGCCTCTTTCCCTCTCTTTGGAAGTGTATTGATTATAAGTTCACTTACTCCTACAAGCCTAGTCCCCATTCTTCAAATATCCCCCGATGCTTTGTTCTGCTTCATATTCATCTTTTTAATTAGGCGCCCACAAAATGTTCCCCTAGTTTCTATCCTCTTTGTATCTCTGCTTGCAGACTTTCTTTGGCATCGTCCACTTGGGTTAAGCACTATGACAACGATCCTTGCTTCTGAAGTAGTGCGATGGGCTATAAGCGCGAAAGAGCGTATTAGTATGTTAGAAGAATTCATTTACGTCACTTTGATCTTAGTTCTGACAACAATATGTCAGGAGTTCCTTAAATTTTTGACTTTAATTCCAAGCTTAGAACTTAATCACGTTATTTATTATATTTTATTCACCTTGTTGGTATATATTCTGACAACACTGTGTATTAGGGTGATTTTCATATCATGATTTGTGCAAGAGTAGATATAAAATGGCTAAGACTATCAATGTAAAAACTTCTCAAGCAAATTTTAACAAGAAATTTGCAAGACGAAGCCTACTTCTACTTATTGGTCAAATTACTGTAATAGGTGTTCTCAGTTGGCGTATGCGTAAATTGCAAATTGAAGATTCTGAAAGATATCGGCTTCTAGCAGAAGAAAATAGAGTTAATATTAGAATTCTTCCCTCGCAAAGAGGTCTGATTTTTGATAAAACTGGGAATTTATTAGCAAATAATAAGCAAAATTATAAAATTGTAATAATACGTGAAGAGGCTGGCGATGTTGAAAAAGTACTTGCTGATCTTTCGAAATTAATTCCTATTTCAAAGAAGAAACAATTGCTCATCAAAGAAGACATCAAGAAATTTAGAGCGTTCGTACCAGTAACCGTGGTAGAAGAGATTTCGTGGGATCAGTTTGCTAAAGTCGCAGCGAACCTCCCATCGCTACCAGGCCTAATTCCTCAAGTAGGATTTACTCGATCTTATTTAGAAGACAACGCAATGGCTCATATAATTGGTTATGTAGGTCCCATTTCAAAAAAAGATAAAGAAAGATTATCTTCTTCCAACCCATTGTTTCAGATACCAAAGTTTCAAATTGGAAAAACTGGTATAGAAAGGGAACTCAACTCAGACCTCATGGGTACTTCCGGTGTTAGTCGAAACGAAGTCAACGCCCGCGGTCGTATAATGCGAGAACTTGCACGCGATGAAGCGAAAACTGGACAGGATATACAAATAACAATTAATACAGATCTACAAAAGTTTTCGATGGCCAGAATGAAAGGTTTAAGTGCTTCAGCCGTAGTCATTGAAATTGAAAATGGTGATATACTTGCAATGTCATCAACCCCTAGCTTCAACCCCAATAGTTTAGTGAATGGTATATCAAATACAGACTGGTCAAACTTGTTAAATGATATTAAAAGACCACTATCAAATAAATCAGTTTCAGATGCTTATCCTCCAGGTTCTTTATTTAAAATGATTGTTGCAGTTACAGCTCTGGAAAAGGAGCTAATATCTGAAGACGATGAAATTAACTGCAACGGACTATATGAGACCAGTGCAAGCAAACATCATTGCTGGTTAAGCTCTGGCCACGGAAATATTAACCTAGAAAAAGCCTTAAAACGTTCCTGCGATGTCTATTTTTATGAAATAGCTAGGCGCGCTGGAATAAATGCTATTGCAAAAACTGCAAAAGCATTCGGTTTATCAAGTACATTTGATTTACCCGTATCTGCCGTATCTAGAGGTTTAATGCCTGATAGAGAATGGAAAAAATCCAATTTTGGCCAAAGATGGTTGCTAGGGGACACTCTAAATGCTGGTATTGGGCAAGGATACATTTTAACAACCCCTATGCAAATTGCCATCATGACAACTCGTATCGCAACTGGAAAAAAAATTATACCCCGATTAATCAATGCAAAAGGAGGAAAAATAATTCCCCTTACAAATCCTGTTCCGTTAGGATTTAAGAATTCAACACTCTTAAAAATTAGAGATGGGATGGACGCTGCCGTTAATGATGCCGATGGAACAGCTTATAAATCGCGAATAACAAACCCTAAATTCAAACTCGCCGGAAAAACTGGAACAGCTCAGGTGCGACGTATAACAGCAGAAGAACGTGAGAATGGAGTTACAAAAAATGAAGACCTGCCGTGGCAAAAAAGAGATCACGCACTTTTCACTGGTTATGCTCCAACAAAAAATCCCAAGTATGCTATCTCAGTTATTGTTGAGCATGGAGGAGGCGGATCTGCCGTAGCTGCCCCAATAGCTCGCGATATAATACTATATGCTTTATATGGAAAATTACCGTCACTATCAGCATACCCGAAAGATCAGCATTCTGAAATTCAATTGCGCTTAGAGGAGTTAAAAACTTTCGATAACAAAGATACCAAAGGGAATAAATCCGCCCCCTTAGAGACTCAAACATGATTTCAAGCAAAAACCCATATCATGAAATACCAAATGGATTCCGTAAACTCTTTTATTTGAACTGGCCAGTTTTACTACTTGTTATAACCACTGCTAATTTCGGTTTCTTAATTTTATACTCTGTTGCTGATGGCAACCTGAAACCGTGGGCGCAACCACAAATAATTAGATTCATTATTGGAGTTTTCGTAATATTTATTTTCAGTTTCATTAACATAAATTTCTGGAAAAAAGTATCGTTCTACACTTATTTATTATCTTTACTTTTACTAGTGTTAGTCTTGTATTTCGGTGTAAGCGGTGGAGGAGCACAACGGTGGCTCGATTTAAAATTCATAACATTACAACCCTCTGAACTTGTTAAGATTTCTTTAATTATGTTATTAGCCGCCTACTACGATTGGTTAAAACCAGAACGTACGTCACATATGTTTTGGGTTGCTCTACCAGCGATCATTATTTTGGTACCGTCATTATTAGTTATAATCCAACCAGACCTTGGAACAGGTCTTTTAATAACATTTATCGGAATATCAACTATGTTCTTGGCTGGCGTAAGTTGGTGGTATTTTGTCGCCATTTTTGGTCTTATCCCAGGCATGGTTACTACAATTTGGATAAGCCGTGGGAAATCATGGCAGTTCTTAACCAATTATCAATATAGACGAATTGATACCTTTCTTGACCCCTCTCTTGATCCCCTGGGATCAGGATATCATATCACTCAATCAAAAATTGCTCTAGGCTCAGGAGGTTTTACGGGACGTGGCTTTATGCAGGGAACCCAAAGCCAATTAGATTTCTTACCGAGAAATCATACTGATTTTATATTCACCACGCTTGCTGAAGAATTTGGCTTTCTTGGAGCAATAAGTTTATTAATGATCTACGGCTTAATAATTATTTTTTCAATGGTCTCAGCAATAACTAATAAAAGTAGATTTGGATATTTGTTGACAGCAGGATTGACAATGAATTTCTTTTCATATTTTGCTATTAATATTGCTATGGTGATGGGACTGGCTCCTGTGGTAGGCGTTCCTCTCCCTCTAATTTCTTACGGTGGATCAGCAATGTTGGTCTTATTAGCTGGCTTCGGTTTAATGCAAAGCGCGCACGTTCACAGGATCAGGCACAAATACTAATGTCTATATTATTTTCTTCCCCGTCTTGGTCAAAATACAAAGACCACTTTAAGAGTGCATTTAAAAAAAATAAACTTAATTTTAGTGAAATTACAACAGACTTTAACACTGAAAGTACTGATGTCGAATTCATAATTTATGACCCAAGTAGTCAATTAAGAGACTTTTCAACTTTTACTAATGCTAAAGCAGTCTTAAACTTATGGGCCGGGGTGGAAGAGATAGTTCAAAATAAAACCTTAAAAAAACCATTAATAAGACTTGTAGACGAAGGAATGAAACAAGGGATGATTGAATGGTGTCTAGCTCATATTTTAAGACACCACTTAAACACCGATGTTCATGTAAAAAACCAAGATGGAATTTGGCGCTCAGATATAGTACCACCCCTTGCAAGTGAGATTACTATTGGAATTCTTGGTCTAGGAGAGCTCGGTAGCGCAGTGGCTCAGTCACTTAGTGCCATAGGGTTCAATATTAATGGCTGGTCACAAACAAAAAAAAATATCCCCAATGTAAAAAGTTATTTTGGGACAGATAGCTTAATTAAAGTGCTACATTCAGCTCAAATTCTCATAGTACTGCTCCCTTTGACACCTAAGACTAAGTATATAATAAACGCATCAACACTGAAACTCCTTCCTAAGGGTGCCATAATATTAAATCCAGGTCGAGGCCTTCTTATAAATGATAATGATCTACTCACCTTGTTAGACTCCAATCATATCCGCCACGCCACGCTCGACGTTTTTGCTCAGGAACCATTAATACCCTCCCACCGCTACTGGTCCCATCCAAAAGTAACCGTAACTCCCCATATAGCCGCTCATACGCGTCCTAGCTCATCAGCAGAAACAATCGCTCAAAGCATTTTGAAAATTCGCGCTGGGGAAAAACCTAGAGGTTTTGTTAGTAGAAAAGAATTTTATTAACAAACTAATAATTTTCTTAAAGTAGACTTCACCTCGAACGGTAAACCTAGTTTATTTTTCTATTTAAAAAAGAACTATAGCCAAAGCGCCAGTAAATATTACTGCAATCCACAAAATCATAACGCCATTGGTAAATACTCTGGCAAAATTCGCTGTAGGTCCAAATATATTCAATAGAATTTGCTCTCCTGAACTAATTTTATTTTCTAACCCAGATCTAGTACTTTCGTTAACAGATCCCAGACGATTAATAATTCTCAACATTATGCTCGGTAAATACTTTCGATAGACCCAATCGCTATCTAAATTAATCGCTCGAATTTCAGGAGGATGAAAACCAAGTTTCATAATTACGGTAAAAGCCAAAAGAGCGAAACAGAGCAATTGCAATTGACTAATGACATGCGAAATTGTGTAAGGTTTATAGTTTACTTCATAAGGTAAAATATTATACAAAGTATCAGGAAAAACACCTAAAAAAACGCATAAAAATGAAGTAATGAACATAGCAATAAGCATGTTTATTGGAGCCTCCTTAGGCCTCAAACCACTATCATGAGCAAAGAAAGTAAAATACGGTATTTTTATTCCTGAATGAGACAGAACACCCGCTGATGCGAAGACGAGAACACACCAGATAACTGGATAATGCTCGGTAGCTGTCGCATCCATTATAAGAGACTTAGTCACGAAACCTGAAAATAAAGGGAAAGCTGAAATCGAAGCTGCACCTATTAAACAACATAGAGCTGATAATGGCATCGTCTTATATAAACCTCCAAGTTCTGAGGCTTTAGAAGTACCTGTTCTGAACAAAACCGCTCCCACACTCATAAACAAAAGTGACTTATATAAAATGTGAGCAAAGGCATGAGAAGCAGTGCCGTTGAGCGCCAATTCTGTTCCAACACCAATACCGACAACCATAAAACCTAATTGATTATTTAAGCTATAAGCAAGAACTCTTCTGAGATCATTTTCAATTTCTGCAAAGAAAATGGGGAACAAGGTCATTATTGCTCCAATATAAATCAAAATTTCTGTACCCGCAAATGACCTAGCAAGAGCGTAGATAGCAAGCTTTGTAGTAAATGATGACAGAATTACTGTACCCGTTACAGTAGCTGCTGGATAGGAATCTTGGAGCCAATTATGGAGAAGTGGGAACGCACATTTAATTCCAAAAGAAATAAAGATAAGAAATGAAGAAAGAGAAGAGAGTTCCATCTTCTCAAAAGCAATAGATCCTGTTGTGTGAAACTGTACTGCAAGCCCTGCTAAAAGGATAACACCAGAGGATATCTGAATAAGCAAATAGCGCATACCCGTGTGGTATGAGGCTTCAGTACGACGGGCCCAGATTAGGAACACTGACGCAATTGCAGTTCCTTCCCAATAAAAAAATAACGATACAAGATCTCCTGCAAAAACAGCTCCTATAGCAGATCCTGTATATACGAGAGTCGCTATTTGTTGAACAACATCCTTTACATGCCAAGCATAAAGATTTCCAAGAAAAGCCGCTAAGCAAAAAATTAAACCAAACACTTTTGAAAGTTTATCAACCCTCATTAATTCTAACTGAAGATTAAAAAAATCTACCTGATGGTGGTTCCCTATTTCTAGATTCCACACTTGAATTAGAGCAATGATAGGCACACAAATTAATAAAACCGATCTAAGAGTACGATCCCGCAAAAAAACAAAGGTTATAGCAGCAGCCAAATAAAATATATACGAGCTTGGAACCTGAATAAAATCCATACTATTCGTTAACCTTTATTTTTTATTCTCAGTCATGTCACTGTCAACTGCCTTGGTACCATAGTAATCTTCTCTACGCTTTACAAAATATCGCAAAGTAGTTGCACCCAAAATAATAAGAGAAAACATTAAGAAACCATATAATGCAAAAAAACCAGGAACTTCTTCAATCATAAAATGACCATGCCGGTGATACACAAAATCAACTAAAAGCAAGACAAAGCATGAGACCGATAAAGTGCCAATTATGATCCTTGTACTGTGCCGATGATCAAGCCAACCAAATAATATAGAGCCTACCGGATTTGTAGTCTCTTTTAATTTTTTATTATTATCATTCATTTTAACCTCACAAACTAATTTGTAACCGGAATAAGGAAATTGTACACCGACCCAGAGTAAAAAAATAAAACTAAGCAACCAGTGGCAGTCAAAACCGTTGGAACCCAACATAAAAGAGGAGCTTCCTTAATTCTTTGCGCGCTACCAACATTTGTATGTATCGATGGTGCAAAAAACGCACGTCCAATAATTGGTAAGAGATAGGCGACATTTAAAAGTGAGCTTATCATAAAAGCGGCCACAATAAAAATTTGCTCCGCTTCTATAGCACCTAAAACGAGCAACCATTTTGACCATGAACCTCCAAACGGAGGAAGGCCAATAATTGATACCGCACCAATTAAGAATGCTCCAAACGTAATTGGCATGACCCTACCTAGACCGTCGAGCTCACTCACCTTTGTTCGATGCGTGGCGACATAGATTGATCCAGCGCACATAAACAAAGTAATTTTTCCTAGTGCGTGAGTAGCAATATGAAGAGCACCCCCCAAAACTCCAAGAGAGTTTGCAAGAGCCAATCCTAAAGTTATATAAGAGAGTTGACTAATCGTTGAATATGCAAGGCGAGCCTTCAGATTATCTTTAGTCATAGCCACGATCGAAGCCGATAAAATGGAAAAAGCCGCTAACCAGATCAACCAATTAGACGCTCCAGTTTCTTTCAAAAAATCGATACCAAAAATATAAACTCCAACTTTTAAAATTGTAAAAACGCCCGCCTTAACGACAGCAACCGCATGTAGCAAAGCGCTCACTGGAGTAGGAGCCACCATTGCAGCTGGCAACCATTTATGAAACGGCATTAACGCTGCCTTTCCAATACCGAACGCAAACAGAGCCAACAAAATTGAACCTTGAAAATTTGTTACTTTACCTGTCAAAATTCCTTGAGCAGTAAAATCTAAAGTTCCTGCAAACACATAAACTGAAATTATACCAATCAATTGCAAACCAACAGAGGTTCCAAGAAGAATTTTCAAATATGTCTTAGCACCATTTATTGCTTCTGGTGTTCCTTTATGAGCAACCAATGGAAAAGTAGAAAGTGTCAAAATTTCATAAAAAATAAATAAAGTGAACAAATTCTTTGAGAAAGCAAGTCCGAGCACTGTTCCAATCGCAATTGCAAAACATGCAAAAAATCTTGCGTGGTGCTTCTCGTTGTTTCCCCGCATGTATCCTACTGCATAAATATGCGTAACAATCCATAATCCTGAGGCAACAATTCCAAATAGTAAACCAAGAGGCTCAACATGAAAAGCTATGTCAAGTCCAGGCATTACAGTCAGTAATGAAAAATCAATAATTCTACCGTTACTGAAGTCTCGAAAAATAAGTAGGACTAAGATAAATGTACCAGTAGCTATTGCTAAAGTCAGGACATCTCGTAAGTTCTTAAAGCGATGAAATATTATATTAAGCACGCTTCCGATAAAGGGCAATGCCACTGAACTGAGTAATATGACCTGTGTATTATCCACTCTTAATCCTAATTTAATTTAATTACATTATTAAAAAGATTATTGGCCGCAATATCACTAGTACCTACTGTCAAGCTAGTATCAAATCCCCAATATAGGCAGCTTATGCTTAAAATCCAAAGTGGAATCAAAATACGAAAAGACACTTTTTGTGATGCTAACTCAGAATGTGGTTCCATAAAGTACAAGTGCTCAATTACCTTCCAAATATAAACTATCGCAAGAAGTGAAGACAATATGATTAAGAGAGCCAGAATAGGTACTCCTGCCTCGATCGTAGCCTGCACCAACAGCCACTTACTTATAAAACCAGCTGTTCCAGGAATACCAACGAGACTAAGTCCTCCTATTAAAAATGACGCACTAATCCACGGCATCTTTTTCCCTAAGCCTTGAACGTCGGACAAAAATGATTTCCCAGAATATAAAGTTAAGACACCCAGACTCATAAATAAAGTAGCCTTCGTAATACCGTGGTTGAACAGATTTACAAACGTAGCAGTCAAACCCTCCGAAGAGAGCAAACTTACTCCCAGTAGCATGTATCCAATTTGAGCAATGCTCGAATATGCAAGCATTCTTTTTATATCTTTTTGAAAAATTGCTACAAAAGACATTGCAAACATTGCAATGATTGCCAATGGCATAACTAAAAATTTAAAAACTTGCTCAATAAAATTGAAGTCAAAATGAAAAACTGAAAAAGTAAATCGAATTAACACATAGAGAGACACTTTAGTTGCTGTCGCTGACAAAAAAGTAGTTACGACTGTTGGAGCATAAGTGTAAGCTCCAGGCATCCAAAGGTGCATAGGAAACATGGCCAACTTTAAACCCATTCCAATTACGATAAATGCATAGGAAGCTCGTACCGTCCGAGAACTTTCTAAATCATTGATACGCTCATAAATATCGAACATATTCAAGGTGCCAGTAGCCATATAAATAAATCCAACCCCAATAACAAAGAAGGTAGCTCCAACCGTTCCCATTATCAGATAGTTAAACGCAGCTTTTAAAGCTCTTTTATCCCTCTTAGCCCCCTGCGCAACTAAAACATAGGTAGAGAGGGAGGATATCTCAAGAAAAACAAAAACATTAAAAACATCACCAGTAATTAAAACACCAAGTAAACCGGTCAAGCATAACAGATAACATGTATAAAAAAGTGTATGATTTTCTTCGTCGATTTCCAATTTTATTTGATCGCGAGCATATAAAAGCACCACAGTACTAATCCCCGAAACTAATACCAATAAAAAAGCATTTGCACTGTCGACAACATATTCGATACCAATAGGCGGAGGCCATCCACCAATATGATAACTAATGGATGAACCATCGGAAACACTATGCAGTAATGAAATAGCTATCACTAAGGAAGAAACACTACCAAAAAACGTAATCAACCATGAAAAAGTGCTCCTGCCCACCAACACACATATTGGAGCTAAGAGCAGAGGAATTAAAACCTGAAGAATGGGAAAATGAAGATAAACTTGTTCCATAAACTCACTACTTCCTTACGCTAATTGACTCTGAGTCTCTAACTTTTGCTCATCAGCCTCTATTAACGAAATCTCTTCATCTTCAATCGTACCATAAGCTTCTCTTATTCTCACTATTAACGCCAGACCTAAGGCGGTGGTTGCGATTCCAACGACGATTGCCGTCAAAATCAAAACGTGAGGGAGCGGATTAGAATATAATATGGAGGGATTAATATTCATATCCATCGGAAATATAGGCGCAGTACCTCCCGCAACTTTTCCAATTGAGATGTAAAACATAAAAACTGAAGTTTGAAAAATGTTTAGTCCAACAATTTTTTTAATTAGGTTTCCTCGAGAGATTACTATAAACAAACCGGTCATCATTAGCATGATGAACAACCAATAGTTTAAATGTCCCATTATAAAATTATGTTCAAAAATCATTACCACTCACCGTCATCTAGATGAGGAGTACGACTAGCAAAACAATAGTAAATACAAACAATCACGCCCGTAACAGTAATTCCAACACCTAATTCAACTACCAAAATTCCCCAATGCTGACCATGCTCCGGGTGATGGGGCGAAAACGCCGAATAATCTAGGTAATTAAACCCCATGAATAAGCTAAACACACCAGTAAGAGCATAGACTAATACGCCCAATGCAGCCAACTTTTGAACAACCCAAAATGGTAAAACTTCTTGCACTTTATCAAGGCCCATTACAATACCGTACAAAATAAAAGCAGCAGCGAAAATAACTCCTGCTTGAAAGCCTCCACCAGGGGAATAATCGCCATGAAACTGAACATACAAGCCAAATAGAAGGATAATTCCGACTATACTCTTGGTAACAATTTTTAAGATTAAATGATGTTGCACTAACCCACCTTACTGTCAGATTTTTGCTTCCGACGCCTCAAGCCACTAAGTAACAATATCACACCAACACCAGCAGTGAACACAACTGCAGTTTCACCAAGAGTATCAAACCCACGATAGCTCGCCAATATCGCCGTAACAACATTTGGCACTCCAATTTCATTAGGACTATTAGTCAGATATAAATTACTTAAGTGGGTTTGCGCTGGAGAGTTATTTGAACCGAAATTTGGCATGTCAAGTGTCCCATAAAGAAGAAGTAGCCCCGCAAAAGATACAGCAAGAGCAGCACCTAAATTACTCTTCTTGATCGGTTTTTGAACCCGCGAAGTCAATGCCATAGTTGAAAGCATAAGCACCGTTGAAACCCCCGCCCCGACAGCTGCTTCAGTAAATGCCACATCTACAGCATCCATTAAAACAAGTAAAAGTGCAGATAAAAGGCTGAAAACTCCTGCTAGCATTACAACTGCAAATAAGTGAGACATACGAAGCGCTAAAAGCGCAACCAATACAAGAAGTAAAAAAATAAAAATTGAAATAAGGGTTACTATTTTCTATCCAATCACTATTAAAAACGGTTTACTTTGTAATTTTAACTTTTAGGCTCTGACCTTTTTGTTCTTCAGATCTTGATCGACGACCAAGTCCTGCCACCAGTGCCGCATTTGCTATTGAATGAGTTGCGGTTGGACCCGTAATTACTAAAAATATTAAAATCAAAAATAATTTTACAGTTATCAAGGTCAGTCCCGCTTGAAAACACATTCCTAAAACAATTAATATCATTCCTCCAGAGTCAATCACAGAGGCCGCGTGTAAGCGTGACCAAAAATCTGTAAACCTAAAATATCCAAATGAACCAATTAGTACTAAAGCAGACCCTGTAAGAATAAAGCTCCAGCTAGCAATATTAAGTAGTATTTCAAGTATCATCGTACAGTCCTGCCGTTTCAGTTAGTTGCGCTTTTGCAGTATCCACCATTTTATATCGAAAGAACTTTAGTACCGCTACTGTTCCAATGAAATTCATTAGTGCATAAAGTAATGCTATATCAAGGAAATCAGGTCTTTCGGTTAGAAACCCCACTACACCAATAATCAAAACTGCCAATGTCCCAATGGAATTGACTGCAATTACTCTATCGTAGAGCGTGGGACCCAAATACACTCGGTATAACAAAACCAAAGTACTTAACAAAAGAATGATCAGGCAAATTTCAAACATATATTATTTAACTCTTTCAATTTTGGTTACTTTATTATTCATATTCTGAAGATCAGAAATAGTTGTTTCAACTATATTTAAAGTATGAACTAAAAACCTTTTATCTTCCGTTTCAACAGTTACAGTTCCTGGCGTAAGCGTGATAGAGTTTGCAAAAATCACTTTTGCTAAATCACTCTCTTGAGATACTGAAGTTTCAATAAAATCTTGATTAATCAGGATTTTTTTTGAAGTTAGAATCCTAGCAACAGCCCAATTACTCTTCACTACCTCTACCAAGAACCAACAAAAATAGTTAAAACTATTAATCACAGTCATATTAATATTTATTTTATAACCATCTTTATCGCTCATTCTTTGGATAAAGAACGTAACTAAAAGTACCGAACATAATCCAAAGATTAAGATCAAAGTTTTGTAAAGACCTGACATTAAAAGCCAGAGAATTATTAAAAAACTTAAAATGAGAATTTTTTTCATCAGTTGTCACTATATTTTTTAATTAACAAAAAACCACATCACGTTGAATTCTTAAATTTTCCTTAATTTAGCAATAATCATTTTAAATGACCAGTGACCATTTTAAAAAAATGTACAATTCATCACTTCTTTATCGGTTTAAAGTTCTATCTACCTAGCTCCCTTTAAATCTTAGTGAAAAATCAGTAAAAGTTCTCTTGCAAGGCAGAGAAATAATAAGTATGAAAAAGAGGAGTTGGGGTGTAGCCAAGTGGTAAGGCAACGCTTTTTGGTAGCGTGTACCGTTGGTTCGAATCCAACCACCCCAGCCAACACAAAATTAGAGCTAACCTTATGGTTTGGCTCTTTTTTTTATTCATCACAGAAAATCATAAATTGTGCTAAGCTAACCTAAGATCGGTTTTT
>JAQWUC010000065.1 GCA_029242355.1 Paracoccaceae bacterium
AATGCTGGCGATATGATTGATAAATTAACTATTAAGTATAACCGGTCGCGTCAGGCGGCGATTACAAATGAACTTATTGAAATTATTTCAGGCGCAGAAGCGCTGTGATTTTTGGAGAGTGATATGGCAAAAAATACGGGAAAAATAACTCAGGTGATCGGAGCTGTTGTAGATGTTCAGTTCGAAGATAATTTGCCTGAAATTCTTAACGCGCTTGAGACTAATAATAATGGTGTAACGATAATATTAGAAGTAGCCCAACATCTTGGTGAAAATACAGTTAGAACAATAGCCATGGATAGTACTGAGGGATTGGTAAGAGGAGAAAAAGTTTCGGATACGGGTTCTCCTATCACTGTACCAGTTGGAAATCCTACATTAGGTCGAATACTGAATGTAATAGGTGCTCCGGTTGATGAAAAGGGTGTTGTAAAGTCAACTGAGTCACGACCTATTCACCAGGATGCACCTGAATTTTCAGAACAAGCCACTGAAACAGAGATATTGGTAACTGGGATAAAAGTTGTTGATCTTTTGGCACCATATTCGAAGGGCGGTAAAATAGGTCTTTTCGGAGGCGCAGGCGTTGGAAAAACTGTTTTGATTATGGAGTTGATAAACAACATAGCAAAAGTTCACTCAGGATTTTCAGTATTTGCTGGTGTCGGAGAGCGGACTAGGGAAGGGAATGATTTATACCATGAAATGATAGAGTCGGGAGTGATTAATCCAGACAATTTAGAAGAATCAAAAGTTGCCCTTGTATATGGACAGATGAATGAACCTCCAGGAGCGAGGTCACGAGTAGCTTTAACAGGTCTTACTTTGGCTGAACAGTTTCGCGATCAATCGGGTACTGATGTGTTATTTTTTGTAGATAATATTTTTAGATTTACACAGGCTGGTTCTGAAGTTTCAGCCTTATTGGGGCGTATTCCGTCGGCGGTTGGTTACCAACCAACATTGGCAACTGATATGGGAGCTTTACAGGAGAGAATAACTTCTACTAAGGCGGGTTCAATCACTTCGGTACAGGCCATATATGTGCCAGCGGACGATTTGACAGACCCGGCCCCGGCAACTTCTTTTGCCCACCTAGATGCAACCACAGTTTTAAGTCGAGCGATCTCTGAATTAGGTATATATCCCGCTGTTGACCCGTTGGATTCTAATAGCCGTATAATGGATCCGCAAATTGTTGGAGAAGAACATTATCAGGTAGCCCGTGATGTGCAAGGGATCCTACAAAAATATAAATCATTACAAGATATAATTGCGATTCTGGGTATGGACGAACTATCTGAAGAAGACAAGTTAGCTGTATCAAGAGCGCGTAAAATACAAAAGTTTTTATCCCAACCATTTGATGTGGCTAAAGTCTTTACTGGCTCTGACGGTATTCAAGTTCCACTAGACGTTACGATCGATAGTTTTAAGAGAGTTGTGGCTGGCGAATTTGATCATTTACCTGAAAATGCTTTTTATATGGTAGGTGGTATTGATGAGGTTATTGCGAAGGCTGCAAGTATGGTAGAAAAGGTTGCTTAAGGCGATAAGATGGTAGCACATATAACGTTTCATTTAGTCTCTCCAGAAAAGAAGCTAGCGTCCATTGATGCTAAATCAGTTAGTATACCTGGAATAGAAGGAGACATGACACTTTTACCTAGTCATGCTGATTTTCTTACTACTCTAAGGCCAGGGGTTATCAAAATTGAAGCCAGTTCAGGCTCTCAAGAATTTGTAGTAACTGGTGGTTTTGTAGAAGTTTCTAGCTCAGTTGCCACTGTACTTGCTGAAAAAGCAGTGTTGAAAGGTGAGGCTGATAGAAAGTTATTTGAACCCTTTATTGCGGAGGCTGAAGAAGAGTCGGTGAATGCTTCAGATAAGGGGAGAGCTAGATCAGACTTACGTGTTAATGACCTAAAAGTTGCGTCTCAGGTTTTTGATTAGGCTAAGTACCTTCTTTATTTTTCTATGAATATGAATAAGATCTCGGGTTCTATATCTTAGAGAATGTACGCTTTAACTTTTATAAGCCCGAGATATAGCTTATGCCCGAAATGAATAAAAAAAACGCAATTATAATTATTTTCGTGACAGTAGTTCTTGATATAACTGGTATCGGTATTATATTTCCAATAATGCCAGATTTGTTACAGGAACTTGGCATCAAGACAGTGTCTGCTGCGGCTTTATGGGGCGGAATTCTCTCAACATCATACGCTATAATGCAATTCTTGTGTTCTCCCATTCTTGGAAGTGCTTCAGATGCGGTTGGGAGACGTAAAGTTATTCTTTTGGCTTTGTTAGCGTTGTCGGTAGATTATTTGATTCTGGGTTTTTCGCAGACGCTTTGGATTTTAATTCTTGGTCGACTAATAGCCGGGATTGCTGGAGGAACTGTTCCAACGGCAACAGCTTATTTAGCAGACATTTCTGAACCGCAAGAACGTGCAAAGAATTTTGGTATCATTGGTGCTGCCTTTGGTCTTGGTTTTATCATGGGTCCCGCCCTTGGAGGAATCTTAGGAGAGTTTTCAGCAAGGGCTCCATTTTTCCTTTCAGCTGGTTTAACAGCTCTGAACTGTTTTTTTGGTTACTTTTTACTTCCAGAGAGTCTTGCCTTAGAAAAGAGACGGCCATTCACTTTTGAATCTGCCAATCCGTTTTTAACGATTTGGAAGGCATTTTTATTTAAGAATTTAAGAGTCCCGTTGATATGTTTCTTTTTAATATCTGTTGCCCATTGGGTCTACCCTGCCATCTGGAGTTATTGGGGCAAAGAAGTGTTTGGATGGGGGTCTGGAATGATTGGGATTTCACTAGCATGTTATGGTATTGGCATATCCTTTGTCCAAGGCTTTTTGATAAGATTACAAATTATATCGCAATTAGGAGCTAGGCTAATCGTCACAGCCTCACTTTCAATAGGAGCATTTTCTTTGTTAAGTATGGGCTTGATTTGGGAGGGTTGGATGGTTTTTTGTATCATACCTTTTTCTGCTTTGTCGGAGTTGTTAACTCCAACACTTGGTAGTTTTTTGTCTAACAATGTTGCCGATGATCAACAAGGGGAACTACAAGGAGTTCTCAGCAGTTTGTCTGCTATTACATCGATAGTAAGCCCTTTAGTGATGACTAGTGTTTTTAATATATTTACTTCCGACAGGACATCGATGTATTTTCCTGGTGTTCCATTTATCCTTGCGTCTGTTTTATTATTGTTAACAATTTTGCCTCTTTCATTAGCAATGAAGAAATGTTAGTTTAATATGCTTTATTCTGGATAGAATGCTTCATAAATTGGACCAAGTGTTTCATCATTAAATAAAGAAGATACTGAACTTCCATGAGCAATATTTAGCATGGCTTGTGCTAGCATGGGAGCGGTGGCAACGGATCGAATTTTTTCACACTTTTTAACTGAATCAGTAGCTTCTATAGAATCTGTGACAACCAACGATTTTATGTTTGATAAAGAAATTTTTTCGACTGCGGATCCTGATAGAACTCCATGCGTGATGTATGCGTGTACTTCGACAGCACCCTTACTTAACAATAAATCTACAGCTTTTACCAATGTTCCCGCCGTGTCACAAATGTCGTCTACTATCAAACAAATGCGGTTATTAACTTCCCCAATTATTGTCATTTGAGAAACCTCGCCTGGAGCGGATCTTCGTTTATCTACTATTGCCAGATCTGCATCAATTCTTTCTGCTAGTTCTCTAGCGCGCGCAACTCCACCCACATCGGGGGACACCACAATTATTTTTGATACGTCTTTAAAGTGGTGTCTGGCGTCTAATGCAAATATGGGGGAGGCGTACAAATTGTCAACTGGTATATCAAAAAAACCCTGGATTTGGGCAGCATGCAGATCTAGGGTTAGGATTCTTTCAATGCCTGCTTCCGTCAAGAGGTTTGCAACCAATTTTGCACTGATTGGGGTTCTTGCTTTTGTTCGCCGATCTTGGCGTGCATAGCCAAAATAGGGAATAACAGCAGTTATACGTTTTGCACTAGAACGTCTGAGAGTATCAGTGATTATCAACAATTCTAAAAGATTATCGTTCGCTGGGTTTGATGTGGATTGGATTATAAACATATCTTCGCCACGTACATTTTCAAATACTTCGACAAATATTTCTTGATCACTAAATCGTTCGACTCTTGCTTTGACAAGATTTACTCTTGCCCCGCGATGAATAGACATCCTTTTAGCAATTCCTTTTGCCAATGTCATATTTGAATTGCCAGAAATTAATTTAGGTTGGCCGGTTCCATTCATAATTTCTCTTTTCTTTAAAAACTAGATCAGTACTATTGTTTTTATAACGTTCTGCTTCTCAATGAACATCAGTTTATAAGAACATAATTATTAAAATTTACTAACAACTTCTGAAACACTATGGAAGCATTAATCGCATTATGTGCAAAAAAAAGTAATTGTTTGGAAGTTCTTACTGAAGGTCGTTATTTTGAAAATATTCTGATTTTTTGAACTTGTTTTGTTCATCAACTTCACAATAACAAATTCAAAATTGGAGTTTAAAGATCAGAAGGAATAAAATCACCCCAGTGCTCTTTGGGAATATCATATTCGGGAATGGTAGTATTTTTCACGGATATACCAACCTCATGAACGGTTTGAGTGCTTCCTGATATCAGATGATGCCAAGACTTTAGTTCTTTCCCTTCATAAAGTAAGCGATAAGCGCACGTGTCTGGCATCCATCGGTAAGAGTCTTTTATAGTTTCTTTTGTTAGAATGAGACAGTCACTTACTAATTTTTTTCTAATTTTATAATTGCTACATCTACAGCTTTCATCATTGAACAAGCTGCATGCAATTTTTGTATAATGGACTTAGGTAGTTTCCTCATATTCTAGTTTTATGAGACAGCTTTTGCCACAACCATCACACAAATTTTCCCACTCAGTTTGGTTGAACTCGTCCAATGTAAAGTTTATCCAAAAATTCGTTCGAATTTTCTTACTCATAACAATTCAAGTTTTTGGATAACTTCCTGAGCAATAGTAGAGTCGGTATTCATTTGCAGGATTAATTCAGTAGAAGATTTAAATGCAATTTCATCTCGTTGAAATGAGATTAAAGAAACGGCTATTTTTTCTCCATATATGTCATCAGAAAAGTTGAACAGGTGTGCTTCTAAATTGGGATGATTCGTTCCATAGGTGGGGCGCTCACCGATCGAAACGACGGATGAATATGAGCCTTTATGATTACCAGTTAAAATTTTGACAATTGCGGAATAAACACCAAACTTTGGCAAGTGAAGGCCAGATAATTCTAAGTTTATTGTTGGATAACCAAGATTTCTACCTCGTTTATCTCCCTCTATAACGGTGCCAACTATAGAGTACCAGTCGCCCAACATTTTTGAAGCTTTTTGAGGATCACCATTTTTTAACGCCTCTCGAATCGCAGTAGAGGAAATTTCAACTTTATTGCTTTTTATTAATGGCGCAATAGTAACCCTGATGCCGTATGAGTTTCCAAGAGCTTTCAGGAGCTGTGCGTCACCCTTTCTTTGGCATCCAAATTTGAAATCCTCTCCAATCACAATATGCTCTAGCTTGAAGTATTCAAGGAGCACTTTTTTGATAAAAACACTGGGCTCAAGTTCGGAGATTTCTCTTGTAAAAGGAACTTCGAGCAAAACGTCTAAACCAAGCTTTTCGAGTGTCATCTGTTTTGCATCCTGGGTCATAAGTCGAAAGGACTCTTGTTTTGGCGAAAAAAACTCTCTTGGGTGAGGTTCAAAAGTAAGAACTCCAAACTTACCAAGTGGATTTATGGGTCTTGCCAATTCAATGATTGATCTATGGCCAAGATGAAGGCCATCAAAGTTTCCCATCGCCACAGAGAGTTTTTTTGCTGTTACTTTGATTTCTTCGTTATATCTAATAATCTGCATCTGATATTAGTTGTCCTCGCCACTTGTTTCTTTCTCATTTAGGTCTCAATTAAGACATTTCTTTTTTTAACGATGGTTCATTTTTATACTCAGTTTGCATACAAGAATAATGTGTTGCCAACTGTATTTCATTATATCGCATTTACATAAAATAATCTGTTTTAAAAATCACATTTTCCCTATTTCCATTCATTTTTGTTTTTGTCAGCGTAAAGTTAATAAAGTTATTGAAAATAGCCAATTGAAGCTGTTGGAGTTAATTTAAATCTGCTAAGAAATTCTTTAAGTTTCTTCTCATTCGGAATTCTTGACTCTTTTATAATACCGACATCTTTACTAGAAAGACCGCCAGTGACGAATAAGGTATCCAAGTTGTTAGATATGCCGCCTGAAATGTCTGTTAAAATTCCATCGCCAATACATATTATTTCAGATTTAGAAATTGAAGAGTCAATATCGTATAACTTTGACATTGCTAAATCATAAATGGGTTTGTGCGGTTTACCAAAGTAAACCGATTCGCCTCCTGCTTTTGAATAGTTATCCGCAATAGCCCCAGCACACCAGAGGCGTTGATGTCCATAATCTACTTGAATATCCGGATTAGCACACAAAAGTGGAAGTTTGTTTTGTATTCCTAAATTAATGATATTTTGGTAATCAGAAGGATCTTCTGTCTGGTCGTTAAATAATCCAGTACAAACGATGCTCGAAGCTTCGGAAATGGATACCAAATTTATTAGGCTGTGATCGTGAGTGAATTTGTGTAAATTGAAAAAACATAGATCACGTTGGGGACCAATATGATAAATATTTTGACCAAAATCTCCTGAAGCTAAACTAAATTGCGCGGCATCTCCGGATGTAATTATTTCATCATAGTGATCAATTGTTATACCTAATTTCTTTATAAATTCTATAACCACCTCTCCTGGTCTAGGAGCATTTGTAAGCAATATAACGATTCCACCACTATTTCTAAAATGGTACAAGGCTTCAAGACCTTCTTTAAAGCTTTCTTTCCCATTATGGAGACAGCCCCAAAGGTCACAAAACATCGCTTTATAATTGTGTGCTATTTGATTAAAATTTTCAATAATATGGACCATGAGCGGTATATACCTATGAAAACAAAGTTAATTCAACTCTTAAAATAGCTCTAAATTATTAAAGGTGGTAAAAATGATAAAAAATTTAAGATTTTATCCTGCCTAGTAGTTGACAGGGTAGGAAAGGATACTTATATCCCTTTTGTTGGCACTCTACGGTGACGAGTGCTACCAAGTAAAAAAGTCACCATAATTTTGGGAACCCAAAGGAGCATCCTCGATGTCATTTACACCCTTACACGATCGTGTAGTCGTTCGTCGTTTAGAAAGCGAAGAGAAAACTGCCGGTGGATTAATAATTCCTGATTCCGCGAAAGAAAAACCTGCGGAAGGGGAAGTTGTTTCAGTTGGAGCTGGAGCGAGAGATGAATCTGGAACAAGAATACCAATGGATATCAAAGCTGGAGATAAAGTTTTGTTTGGTAAATGGTCTGGAACAGAAGTTAAAATTAACGATGAAGATCTGTTAATCATGAAAGAGAGCGATGTTTTAGGAATTCTTTCCTGAAGAAAACGCTTAAGTTTATAACACATAATATTTTATAGGAGCCTAAAAATGGCAGCTAAAGAAGTTAAATTTAGTACAGATGCTCGTAACAGAATGATACGCGGTATTGATGTACTTGCTGATGCGGTTAAAACTACGCTAGGACCAAAAGGCAGAAATGTAGTTCTTGATAAATCTTTTGGCGCACCTCGTATCACTAAGGATGGTGTGACAGTTGCAAAAGAAATCGAGCTAGAAGATAAATTCGAAAATATGGGCGCTCAGATGGTTAAAGAAGTAGCGTCCCGAACCAATGATACCGCAGGCGACGGAACTACTACTGCAACAATTCTTGCTCAGTCAATTGTCCATGAAGGATTAAAATCTGTCGCTGCTGGCATGAATCCCATGGATTTGAAGCGCGGTATAGATACGGCGGTTGAAAAGATTGTGTCGGAAATTGGAAAAATGTCACGACCTGTGAAAGACTCAGATGAAGTGGCTCAAGTTGGTACTATTTCAGCCAATGGAGAATCAGCAATAGGAAATCAAATAGCTGATGCTATGCAGAAGGTTGGAAACGAAGGTGTCATAACCGTTGAAGAGAATAAGGGCCTCGAAACTGAGACCGAAGTTGTCGAAGGCATGCAATTTGATCGTGGATATTTGTCTCCATACTTTATTACGAATGCAGATAAAATGATTGCTGATCTAGAAGATTGTTTAATTTTGCTTCATGAAAAGAAACTGTCTTCATTACAGCCAATGGTTCCATTATTGGAAACAGTAATACAGTCAGGAAAACCATTATTGATAATAGCTGAAGATGTTGAAGGCGAGGCATTAGCAACCCTTGTAGTCAATAAGCTTCGTGGTGGGTTAAAGATTGCAGCAGTTAAAGCTCCAGGATTTGGTGATCGTCGTAAAGCAATGCTTCAAGATATCGCAGTACTAACTGGTGGACAGCTAATATCTGAAGATTTGGGTATGAAACTTGAAAACGTCACGATGGACATGCTAGGTACTTCCAAAAAAATAAACATTACCAAAGATGAAACTACAGTAATCGATGGTGCTGGGGAGAAGGCTGAGATTGAAGCACGTGTTTCACAGATCAAAGCTCAAATCGAAGAAACTACATCTGATTATGATCGAGAGAAACTTCAAGAAAGATTAGCTAAGCTTGCCGGCGGAGTCGCCGTAATTCGAGTAGGTGGATCAACAGAGGTTGAAGTCAAAGAGCGAAAAGATCGTGTCGATGATGCACTTAATGCGACGAGGGCGGCTGTCCAAGAAGGTATTATCGTTGGAGGTGGCGTAGCCTTAGTTCAGGCTGCTAAAACTTTGACGAAAGTCAAAGGAAGTAATCCTGATCAGGAAGCTGGAATTAGCATTGTTCGACGTGCATTAGAAGCTCCACTTCGTCAGATAGCGGAAAATGCTGGAGTAGATGGTGCTGTGGTAGCTGGAAAAATTAGAGAATCTGATGATTTATCTTTTGGATTTAACGCACAAACTGAAGAGTATGGAGACATGTTTAAGTATGGCGTTATTGATCCAGCTAAAGTTACACGGACAGCTTTAGAAGATGCCGCATCAATTGCTGGTTTGCTCATTACCACAGAGGCAATGATCGCCGACAAACCAGAACCTAAGGGAGCTGCTGCGCCCGCAATGCCAGATATGGGCGGCATGGGCGGCATGGGCGGCATGATGTAAGGTAGGCTTATTAGCCTTTAACTTTATTAAGATGATGGCTTTCGAGCCATCATCCTATTTAAGATTTAAGAAGATTTTTGACTCACGTAATTAATGTGACCCATTTTTCTTCCGTCTCGGACATGTTTTTTTCCATATAAGTGAATAGCCGCATCGGTAATATTCAATGAATCATTTATTGCGTCGCCAAGAATATTGATCATGGTGACATCGGAATGGCGTTCTCCATCTCCAAGTCTGCGTCCTGATATCGCTCGAATGTGCTGTTCAAATTGATCAATTACACAACCGTTTTGGGTCCAGTGACCTGAATTGTGGACTCTTGGAGCAATTTCATTCACAATTATTTCTCCGTTAAAAGTAATAAATAGTTCAACTCCCAACACACCAACATAGTTGAGTGCATTTATAATTTTTCCCGCAATAATAATCGCGTCTATTTGTATCGGTTTAGAAATTTTGGTGGGTACTGTGGTGGTATGTAAAATGCCTGATTTATGTGTGTTTTCTCCAGGATCAAAACTAACAACATCGCCAGATTCGGTTCGCGCAATGATTACAGATAGTTCTTTATCAAAATTTAAAAAACTTTCTAAAATGCATGGTCCGTTAAGCAAATGGTTTTCGACTTCATCTTTTTTTGTATCTTTGGTGATTAAGAGCTGACCTTTCCCATCATAACCCTCCCGACAGGTTTTTAGTATTGAAGGAGCTCTTAATTTGGTTATTGCGGTCGAAAAATTTTCAAAAGACGAAACGACCTCATATTCAACAGTTTTGAGGTTTAATTTTCTAAAGAATTTTTTTTCTTGAATTCTATCTTGGCTGATCGTGAGGGCATTCTTTTTTGGAAAAATTTGAACATTTTTTTCAATTTCCGCAATGGCTGAATTTGGAATATTCTCAAATTCGTAAGTGGCCACGTCAATTGATTTCGCGAATTTTTGTAAAAGAGCCTTATCGTGAAATGAACCAATGGTACAACAGGAGGCTATTTCAGAAGCAGGCGAATCAAGGTCTTGATCATAAATGTGAGTGCGATAGCCAATTCTAGAGGCCGCCACGGCAAGCATCCTAGCTAATTGACCTCCCCCTAAAATTCCAATTGTTTTTCCTGTTTCAAGCATACTATTTTTCTTCGGGTACTTCAGGAACC
>JAQWUC010000066.1 GCA_029242355.1 Paracoccaceae bacterium
GTCGCACCGGGTTGAATTATAAAAAGAACTCCCAAAAACCCAATGCAAACTGCAATGACTCGTCGCCAACCAATAGTTTCCTTCAAAATCACGGTTGCAAATAGACAAACAAAAATAGGAGCTGTAAAAAAACAAGTCGCCGCTTCAGATAAAGAGACAAATGGCAATGACGCATAAAAAAGTGTATAGGCACAACTCATAAAAAATCCTCGCACGAGAGGCCAAAACCAACCATTAGGAATGATATCAGAAGTCCCTTTCTTCCTTTTAGACCAGAGAAACAAAATTATTATTACAAGAAAAGCACGTAAAAGCATTAATTGCCAGAGGGACCCAGACATTGATAATAATTTCACTACGGTATCTTGTATAGAAAAACCGAATGCGGACAAAAGAATTAACACAATAGCTGAAGATTTTTTATTCATTAAAATAAAAACTCCATTTAATTTAAATTTTAAAAAATAACTAATATCCCTCACTCACTTTTCTCAAGTGCTTTAGTTATTTTTACAAACAATCCAGGACCTACTTCGTCCGACAGGCTAGTAGTAAAACTACCTCTAACCGCTAAGACTATTTATACCTCCACCCATCTCAGCGTTAGTTGAATTTTGGCGTAAAACTGAAAAAATCTCCCTTCCAAACCCCCTAGAATCAGATGAATTGACATTTTGTTGAGAGGTTCTGTTTGCAAGATCTGTTTGAGTAAAAAGTTCTCCAGTTATAGCATTTAACGTTAAAAAATCACCATCGACAATCTTGCTAATTGGTCCACCTTCAAACGCTTCTGGGTAGAGGTGTATTGCTGCAGGAATTTTTCCTGAAGCCCCAGACATCCGGCCATCAGTAACTAATGCCACTTGAAAACCTTTGTCTTGAATAATACTTAACATGGGCGTCAAACTATGCAATTCAGGCATTCCATTAGCTCTTGGACCTTGGTCTCGGACGACGATAATAACATCCTTTTCTAATAAGCCAGAATCGAATGCATCTTTAACTTCTAATTGTGAGTTAAACACCATGGCTTTAGCTGATACTTTAAAGTGCTTTTCTGAAACTGCCGAAACTTTTATTATAGCCTTACCTAGGTTACCATTTAATACTTTAATCCCTCCAGTTTTGTTAAAAGGTTTAGAAACGGGTCTTAAAATTTCACTGTCACCACTTTTAACTTTGTCTGATGACCAAACAATATCAGACTCACCAAAAACTGGTATTTTGAACGAGTCAGAAAGGTCTTTTCCCCAGCTTGTCTGTGCACTTGTGTCCAACAAACCCTCAAGCATAAGCTGTTGAAAAATGAACCCCATCCCTCCTGCATTATGAAAATCGTTCACATCAGCCTGACCATTTGGGTAAATTCGTGCAATAAGTGGGATGCATTTTGATAACTGTTCAAAATCTTCCCATAATAATTTAATTCCAGCTGCTGCAGCCATAGATGGAAGATGAAGCAAGTGATTTGTTGATCCACCTGTTGCATGCAACCCGACGATAGCATTTACGAAACTACGCTCATCGAGCAATTCGCCCACAGGGCGAGGGTTCTCACCTTTTCTACTTATTGCTAGAATCTGTTTTACAGATTCAACATTAAAAAAACGACGTGCTTCACTAATAGGATGAACAAAGGAAGAATTTGGTATCTGAAGGCCCATAATTTCCATAAGCATCTGATTAGAATTAGCCGTTCCATAAAAAGTGCAGGTTCCTTTGCCGTGGTACGCCTGTGACTCTATTTCCAGTAACTTATCGCGACCAACTTTCTTATTTACAAAATCTTTTCTAACACTTGACTTTTTTTCATTAGAAATTCCAGTACTCATCGGTCCAGCAGGTACAAACATCATTGGGAGATGACCATGGGAAAGTGCTCCAATAACCATACCAGGAACAATTTTATCACATATACCAAGTCCAATTATACCATCATATACATTATGGCTTAGGCTAACTGCAGTGGCCATCGCAATAACGTCGCGGGACATTAACGAAAGTTCCATACCTGGCCTGCCCTGAGTTATTCCATCACACATTGCCGGAACACAACCTGCAACTTGTGCAGTTGCGCCTAACCCTCGAGCAATTCTTTTAATCTCAACTGGAAATGATTCAAACGGTTTATGTGCAGAAAGCATATCATTATATGCGTTTATTATTCCTATATTAGGAATTTTTCCCTTAAGTATATTTAATTTGTCTATTTCTGTGGATGCCGCGGCATGAGCTAAATTAGAGCAACCAAGGGAACTGCGTTTAGTATCTTCACTCCGGCTCATCCGACTTACATTCAACAAATATTCACTTCGTGTTTTTACACTTCGTTCTCGAATATTATCAATTACCCGTATTATTACATTATTAAGCTTTTTCATTTTGTCCCCACATAATAAAAAATATCGATTACTTAAATCGCTCTGCCCCAAAACAAATAAAATATTTACTTATATTAACGCTCAACCCATTCCTATATGTTCTACTAACACCTTAACAGACTTAGAGACTACCCAAGAAAATTAATGATTTACTTGTAGTCATTAAAAATCTTTTTATTCTTTTCCTTAAGTTCAAAATCTTCTGTATGCACGATCAGACCTTTTGGTCGAAGAAAAAGAATTCCGTAGGCCCCAGGCTCTGCCACGCTAAGACTAACATTATCAGATTCACACTGCATTGGCATCTGATGCCATGTACTTTTAAAAATTGAAAATCCATATCCATGAAAATTACCAGAAATCGTTCTATGTATTTGCGCTGAAATTAAATGGATAACATTTTGATATTTTTCTAATGTGATCAAAAAACTTTCGTAATTAACCAACCGTATTTGATCCATCGCCTTAAATTTCACAGGGAATGCAGGATGATGCATAAATATAATAACTTTCTTGTCTTTAGCCGCAGAGAGGTTCTCATCTAACCAAGACAATCTTTCTGAGCACAAAAAACCTTTATTTCTGTTAAAGGATGAGCTGGGGTGCTGGAGTGTGTCAAGAAATATGAGCTGATGCGTTCCAAAACAAACTCTCGATTGCAAAAAGCCATCACGATCAAGCCCAACTGATATAAAGACCTGAGCAAAGGTTGCACGATGATCATGGTTTCCCATCATGAAGGTTATAGGTATGTTTATTCCGTTTGTGACTTTCTTCAACGATTGATATGCTAATCTATCTCCATCATGAGCAAGGTCGCCTGAAAAAATAATATGCTTAGCGTCCCCGTGATTTTCTAAAGCGTGGTCTAAAGCTGATTCAAGCTTTTTTAGCGGATCTAACCCAATTATTTTTTTCCACCACTCGTTAAATGAATATCCGAAAACACAAGGATTTTTTTGAGTGCTTGTCATGTAGGGATCCCACTAAAAAAAATTTTGCAGTTTTACCATCAATTTACCGTTGAATTAAAATAAATATTTAAAATGAATTCTTAAGACCTACGACGGTTTAAATTATGGCACCTCTGACCTTAGCTGATACCCACTCAGAAACAAAAACAGTCGCTAAAATAACTAGAAGAATTGTTGATACCTGCGTCCAGGCGAGAGTATTAATTGACCCATTAAGTTGTAACCCTATGCCTCCCGCTCCTACTAAGCCTAAAATTGTCGACTCGCGAATATTAATATCCCAACGGTAAATACCTACACCAGCAATGGTTGGAAGTACTTGAGGTAAAATACCATAAATCATCTGTTGCAGATTACCCGCTCCAGTAGCCCGAATAGCCTCAACTTGTGTCTCATCTATCTCCTCAATGGATTCATAGAGAAGTTTAGCACAAAACCCAATAGATCTTAATCCAATCGCTATTGTTCCCGCCAACACACCAGGTCCCAAAATAAAGACGAGCATTAAAGCCCAAATTAAAGAATTCACTGATCTAGACGACACTATAATAAACAAGGCAAATAATCTTACGGTTGTGTGGGGAGAGGTGTTTCTTGCGGCACAAAATGCAACAGGTACAGCTATGACCATAGCAATTACTGTTCCTAATGTTGCGATATTTATCGTATCCCATATTGGTGTTATAAGTTCAAAAATGTACGACCACTTTGGGGGTATCATCCGACTACCGATATCTGCTGCTTGTCGGGGTGCGTCTTGAACAAAAAACCAAATTGTTTTCTCAGAAATAACGTTCCAAGCAAACATCACTATCGATAAGCCAATTAACCATGAAATCCAAATTAAAACTTGTTTTTTAGTGGTTCTGCGACGCCATACAAAATCAGTTTCTTTGTGTAGAACTGCCATCATTGCACCCATTTTCTTAAAAAGCTCGATGCATATTCAAGAACCATAACAATTGCTATAATAACTAGAAGTATCGCCGCAGCAACATCAAATTCATAACGAGAAAAAGCCGTATTTAATGTGGCACCGATACCACCACCACCCACAATTCCAACCACAGCGGACTCCCTAAAATTAATATCCAAACGATAAACTGAAAGACCAATCATTCTAGGCATAACTTGGGGTTGGATCGCATAGTTTATCCACTGAAACCAATTAGCACCAGTTGCTTTAACAGCTTCAGCTTGAGATTCACTACTATTTTCAATATCTTCAGCCAACAATTTGGCAAAAAAGCCTATAGTTCCAAGACTCAATGCTATAAAGCCAGCAAAAGGTCCAAAACCAAAAAGTTTAACTGCAAAAATCGCTAAAATAATTTCTGGAAATGTACGTGATCCCGCAATGATCGATCGGCACATCATATATACCCAAAATGGTGCGAGATTTCTAGCTGCACCAAGACCAATTGGGATAGAGAGCAAAACACCAGCTACAGTTGAAATGATCGCCATCCAGATACTTTCCAAAATCCCTTCCCAAACGACGCCTTGGTTATCGGCAAAATTTGGTGGAAAAAATGAACCAAAAAACCGCTGCGCTCGAGGAAGTCCCTCCATCACACGTTGAATGTTTATATCCATACTAGCAAGAGCTAATATCAAATAAATTAAAGCGCCTAAAATGATGGACCACCTTAACCATGCTCTTTTTATAAATGGGGGTTTATCCCAAACAACTGGATAGGAGGATAAGGCGGTATTTTTTATCATTCTTCAATTTCGCTTTCATCACTGTCATCAACCTTTTCAATAGTGGCCGACCAATCCTCCTCTCCATAAATTTGAGTTAAGACTTCGGGCGTTAAACCATCTGGATGGCCGTCATAAACAATTTCCCCTAGCGCCAGACCCACAATTCTTTGAGAAAACATTTGGGCAAGAAGTACGTCATGAATATTTATAATCGCCGTCAACCCACGCTCTTGGCACAACTCATTTATAAGTCTCATAATTTGACGAGATGTTTTAGGATCAAGACTCGCAGTTGGTTCATCAACGAGTAGTAGGTCTGGATTCTGAATAAGTGCTCTACAAATTCCAACTCTTTGCCGTTGTCCACCAGACAATTCATCAGCACGCTTATCGGCCATATCCAATAATCCTACTCTATCCAAGAGGCGGTAAGCCTCTTTTACATCCTCAGATGGAAACTTACGGAAATAGCTCCGCCAGAACCCAACATAACCCAGACGTCCCGAAAGAACATTTTCCATAACGGTTAGACGCTCTACGAGAGCATACTCTTGAAAAATCATTCCCATTTTTCGCCGCGCACGGCGCAATGCTCTGGAGGATAACTTTGGTAAATTAAGATTGTTCAATTTAACAGAACCGCTTGTTGGCTCAACTAACCGATTAACGCATCTAATCAAGGTAGACTTGCCAGCTCCCGAAGGACCAATCAATGCCAAAACCTGGCCATCAGGTACAGATAAAGTCACATTTTGCAGAGCTAAATCGCCTGTATCGTAGCGCTTCGTTAGATTTTTTAATGTAAGCATTTTTTACTCATTATATTTTAGCTTTTTTACTCATTATATTTTAGTTAGGCGCACATGGTGCGCCTAACTTCCAAAGTTCATTACACAAATTAATTATTTGCAATCATTATTTGCAATCGTAGGTAATACCGTTCGCTTTATCAATTTGTCTTATTACAGCCCAATCGTTCATATGACGAATGCCAATAAAACGATCTGACTTGGCAAATTCTTTTTTATAGAGAGGATCGTCATCAAAATTCCACGTAAAAAACGCATTTTTAATTTTAGCTACTAGCTCAGGATGTAAATTGTGAGCATGACCATAACCAGTGGATGGAAAAGTTGGTGAACGATATACAGCTCTTATTTTTCCTTTTTCAATTACTCCTCTACGTTCCATTCTATGGAGCACTGAATTAGCAATCGAAGCTATTTCATAATCACCGTTATACACACCTAAAATTGAATTATCATGCTTGCCTGAAAAGACTGGTGTGAAGTCTCGGTCAGCAATTAAATCAAATTCACCTTTTAAAATTGCTGATGGAGCTTTAAATCCGGAATTTGAAGTCGGAGAAGTGAAAGCTAAAGTTTTTCCCTTAATTTCAGCTGGAGATTGAATTGGGCTATCGTTCAAAACAATAATTTCCATTTCATATCCAAATGAGCCATCATCTTTAGCATGCATTCCCCAAGGGACAAAACCAGCACAGCTAACCGCTATAGGATTAGATCCAGTATTAAACCCCGCAACATGAAGACGTCCCGATCGCATGGCTTCAAGTTGAGCCGCATTCGACTCTACCGGGAAAAATACCACTTTTCTTTCAGTATGTTTTTCAACATGCTTTACAAACTTAGTCCAAATATTTGCATAAACAGCTGGGTCTTCTACGGGCGTATATGCAAAAATAATCGTCTGAGGATCAACCCAATCTTTCGGATCAAGTGGTAAATCGGCCACTTGGTCCATATTACGATCGCAATATGCCTTGTCTAATGTTCCACGGTAGCAATCTTCAGCTCCAGCAAAGCTTAAAGCCGATATTGAAAAAAAAATTACTAAAAAAAGATTTTTAAAAATTGTTATTACAGTCTTCATTTTCAACTCCCAAGTTACAGATTATTCCTAATAGTACTCCATGCCAAAAAGATGATTTAAATTTTCAAATATATGGCACTTTTCGATTCTTTATTCACTCAGATACTCTAGATTGTTTTTGTATCAGATGTAAAACAAAATTCTCCGCGACGCCAACATCCTAAATAGACTAAATAACGTTTTCTAAATATTCTGCCTAAAAAAAAGATGTATCTTTTCAAAAAATACGTAAATACAACGAGATCCATAAAAAAAGTTGACCTATGTTATTTTTGCTTTTATACGGCTGCCACTCCATAATCCAAACATCAACACAATCATGAACAAAGACATCCCTCCTGGATCAATTGCCAGGCTTGCAACTATTGGTCCAGGGCACAACCCCGAAAGCCCCCATCCCAAACCAAATAAGGTGCTACCAATTATTAACGGTTTATCAACATTTTCTTTAAAGTATCCCCCATAAAAGCGGGTTTGTTTAAACTCAATTTTTTTTATAAAACAATGACTCGCAGCCGCATTCACGGTAATGCCGCCAATCATGACGAAGGCAAGTGAAGGGTCCCAGAGGCCAAAAATATTCAAAAAACCAATAATCTTTGATGGATTTAACATTCCGGCTAAAGCCAAACCAATCCCAAAAATTACTCCACAAAGCAATGCAACTAGGAGACCTTTCATTGAATAAACCATTTCATTAAAGTTGAAAAATAAACAGTTAGAACTCCTACAAACATAAATGTAAGAACAGCTATTAAAGATCGTAAAGAAAATCGGGCAAGACCACAAATCCCGTGTCCAGAAGTACAGCCAGAACCAATTGAAGTGCCAAGTCCAATAAGTAACGCAGCGAGATAAAACATAGGTCCATTAGAAACTGGGGTTATATTGAGATCAGAACCAGAAAGAATTAAAAAGAGTAAAGGTCCCATTACTAAACCAACTAAAAAAAAGTTTGCCAAGTTTTGATTTCCTTAGGATCAAAAAAAGCTAAAAGAATTCCGCTCGCTCCCATCACACGATCCAAACCTATTCTTAAAAAAAAAGCTGCCAATCCTATTAGGCAACCACCCAAAAAAGCAGATACGGGTGTAAACGAGATCCAATCAATCATAATTGTTCATCTCCCTACGAGCCCGTGTACTGATCTCTTTTGATATATCAAAAGTTCCATGATCGAGAGTGCTAATTCTAACAGTAGGAGTTTTTTGGTCGGGTATAAGCATCTATTTTCCTAACCGATTTAAATATAAAAAAAAATTCAAATAGCGACTTATCTAATCGTTTTTATCATATTAACTTGACTATTTTATCAAGCCTAGTAAAATAAAAATATTAGCTTCTTACCATCTTTATTTTCTACAGATACTTTCTTTCTCCAATCGAAAAGACTTAAAGGCATGCTGAATAATTAGCTAGTCTTTGATTTTTACCAATCACCTAAGTTCTGCAGCTGTATTCCCTCCATCAACAGTAAGCACATGACCAGTTGTTCTATCCATTTGAGCGAGAGCAATAAAACCATCTGCAACGTGCGAGGCTTTGACTTCCTGCCTCAACAAGTTTCCCTGCATATATATATCTTCGGATACTCCTCGAGAACTCGCTCTTGACTTAATGAAGTTATCAGTCAAGAGACCAGATCTTATCCTATCGGCATTTATTCCATTAACGCGTATTCTATCTTCTCCCAATTCTAACGCGAGTTGCCGCATTAGGAACATTGTTGCAGCTTTTGGTAACCCATATGCACCCATATTACTACCAGGATTAACGGCTTGCTTAGAAATATTAAAAAGAATCTGACCACCACGATTCTGTAACTTCATTACCTTTGCAGCTTCAATAGCACATTGTTTATGAGCAAAAAAATTCAGTTCAAATGCTTGTCTAAATTTGTCATCTTCCAACTCTGTAAGAGCTCCACTAGTTGCAGTTCCTGCATTTGAAATAAGAATATCAACACCACCAAAATTCCAAATAACGGCATCCATTATTTTTTCGGCACTACCTTTTTTTGTTATATCACAAGCTATGGAAGCATCCCAAGGAGTTAACTGTTTAAGTGCTCTTTCAAGATGATCACCATTATTATCAACCAGAAGCAAATTAGCTCCAAGCCGCGAAAAGGCTTTAGCAACGGACAAACCAATCGTACCAGCACCGCCAGTGACTATTACGATTTTACCCTGAAATTGAGGAGAATTCCCTTTTCCTAACTTAGCCTGCTCAAGCGACCAGTATTCACAATCAAACATATCTTTCTCTTTTAAGGGATTAAATCCTCCAAAATCCTCTCCAATACTTCTTACTAAAATATTTTGTTCAGCCAAGTCAGCAGCGGCTGATGCCGCTTTTGCGTTGACCCCGATACCCAAAGCTCCAAAATCTTCAATCCAAGCGTGTTTAGGATCAGCTTTAAGAATTTTTTTAACTTCTGACGCTTTTGGAGCTTGACGTTGAAAGTATTTGCGATAATCAGTTTTGAATCCCAGAACCTTTTTTTCAATACCAATTCTTCCTTTTTTTACGTCTGTCTGCTCCAAAAAGATTGGTTTTCCCTTAGTTCTTAACACATGATCGGGGGAAGCCATTCCTTTTGTTTCTAATTTTCTGACATCTTTACGTTTTAGAAAATTAATAATATTTATGTTGTTTCTCAGATCAAAAACCGGCATTGCTTCATCTTTTTCTCCATTTAATTCGGCAATAATTCCCCGAAAGACTGGTAAAAAATACAAATCCTTTGTCTTGCTACGACTTCCGATTTCAGTTGAAGATTCCAACTTAAAATATTCAGCTACTTCATTGGTATGACCAACAATACGATCATAGCTTTTTTTAGCGGTATCAGAAAAAGTAAAATGGCCATGGTTAAGTAATAATAGACCTTCAACATTGGGATTCTCTTCATAAATTTCTACAGCTTTTTTTGCAAGGTCAAAGCCGGGCATAATGTAGGGGACTATACCCAACCTATCACCAAAAATCTTCTTGCAGACCTCGCTTGCGTTTGGTAAATTTGCTAAAATTAAAAATGGGGTGGCGTGCGTATGATCAACAAACTTATGAGGTAAGAAAGCATGAAGAAGAGTCTCAACTGATGGGTTCGGCGACGCACTATCCAAAAGATTGTTTCTTTGTACGTTAACCATGTCCTCGTCACTCAGGCTTTTTAACTTTCGAAGTTTTAAAAGGGGGTCCAGTCTAACCCCCGGGAGACCCGGAGCCTCAATCGTATCTAAGTCCCAACCAGAGCCTTTTACATGTAAGACACTCTCAAGTTCTCCAAACAGATTATAGCGTTCCACTTTTACAGAAGTATTACCGCCTCCATGCATTACGAGATCCGGGTTTTTACCAATTAATTGCGAAGTATATATTCTTTCCCCCAGGCTTTGATCAGCCGGACTTGACTTATTAACACCTCTCCACTTTTTTGCGTCTTTTACATTATACTGATTTTTAATCATAAACTTACCTTCTCTAAATCTGGGAATAGCGCCCTCAAGCCTGATTCAGAGGCATCACATACGCCCCGTTCAGTAATCAAGCCAGTAACAAGCTTAGCTGGAGTTACATCAAAAGCTGGGTTGAAGCCTAATGATCCATCAGGAGTCACTTTTACCTTAGTTACTCTACCAGATTTATCTAGACCATGGATCCACGAGACTTCAGTCTCTACTCTTTCCTCAATCGGTATTTCTTCGACACCATTTCTAACAGTCCAGTCAATAGTTGGTGAAGGCAATGCAACGTAAAAAGGAACCCCATTATCTTTTGCTGCAAGTGCTTTTAAATAGGTACCAATTTTATTACAAACATCCCCACAGGAAGTCGTCCTATCAGTCCCAACGATGATCATATCCACTAGGCCGTGTTGCATCAAATGACCTCCGGCGTTATCTGTGATATAATTATGACTTATACCGTAATTCTGAAGCTCCCAACTAGTCAGAGCTCCCTGATTGCGAGGGCGCGTTTCGTCTACCCAAACATGGATCGGCACCCCATTTTCATGAGCCTGAAACATTGGACTTGTTGCTGTCCCCCAATCTACAGTAGCCAGCCACCCTGCATTACAATGGGTTAATAGTCTTACAGGCTCACTTGATGATTTTCTTCGAGCGATCTCTTGAATAATATTTAGCCCGTGAATACCAATGTTCCTATTTATTTCAACGTCTTCATTCGCTATTTTTTTTGCTAATTCCATTGAAATTTCGGCTCGGGTTTTTTCTTGAGTTTTTAGCAATTCTGTTCGACAGCGATCAAGCGCCCACTTTAAATTTATGGCAGTTGGTCTCGTCCTATGAAGTCTTTCCCAACTAATATTGATACATTCGTCAGAAGGATCACGCCGCATTTGACAGGCCATTCCAAAAGCTGCAGTCGCTCCGATCAATGGAGCTCCTCGCACAGCCATGTGTTTGATAGCTATTTCAAAGTCTTTTAAAGTATCTAATGAAATAATCTTAAATTCGTGTGGAAGAACACGCTGGTCAATAATATTTACAGCTTTACTCTCCTCATCAAACCAAATTGATCGAAAATGATTTCCCTCTACTTTCAAAGTGGATCCTTTTCATTAAATACTTTTGCCATTTTTAAAACAGTCTGTATTTCAGTCATTGACCCCGCATTTAAAATTAATTCCCGTCCCATAAGTAAATTCCTCGCTTCCAGCTTGGCTCTCACTTTTAAATCAGTTATTTCTTCAAAATCTGCATTGTGAGCAAGAGACAAACATCGTCGATGCATTTCAATTCCGCAAATGGCAATCGCATCTTTCCAGCTTTCCTTTAATATATGGTTTAAAGCCTCGCTTGAGTCATGACCTTGATTTTCAAATAGAGCCCTGGGATACAATATTCCAGTGCGCTCATTCTTCCACAAATATGAAAACTCCTGATAAAACACTTGGATAGTTTTATCAATAATTTCCAAAATCCAATCTTGATAGTCCTTAAGTTCAATCTCATTAGTCCGATGTCCTGGTTGACTAAAAAAAGCCATTAAGTAATTAGACATCAACATTCCTATATCAAAGCCTAATGGGCCATAGAATGCGAATTCCGGATCAATGACCCGTGTCTCAGTATCCGTGCACATTATTGAACCTGAATGTAAGTCGCCATGACACATAGTCTCACAATTACTTGTAAATTTTCGGAGCATATGTTGAACATTTTCTTTCATAGTAACATCGTCTCTTAAAATTTTTATGATTGTATCTAAACCACTAGTATGATGATTCCTGTCTGCTTCAAAATAAGGATCAGTAAAAACAAGACTTTCTGTAATCCCCATTAACTCAACGTTGTTCTGAAAAAGTGAAACGTCAGCCTTTTTTTCTTCAGCTTTCATAAAAAAGTCTGACCCACGAAATGCTGTACGAGCACAAAACTTTCCAAGTGCTTCAGCAAGGCCAGAAACTTTTTCTCCCAAAATTAATTTTCCGCGTAAAATTTTATAATTTTCAAGATACTCCATAGCAATCAGCCCTTGAGATCTATCAAAGTAATGAATTGCTGGAACGCGTTTGGGGTCCCGCTCTTCTTGTCTGACAAGTGCGTTATATTCAAAAAATGCGCGTTCTAGTGTTAACGGCCAACTATCTCCAACCAGTCTGACATATGGCAACGCCTGTTTTATAATAAGTTTACCAATATCGCCCTTCACAATAAAAACGAGATTTAAATTTCCATCTCCAATTTCACTAACTGACCAATTAGAAGGATTAGAGCCAACTCGTTTGGAAATGGATTCAACTGTTACCAAGCGCTCCGGCAAAGTTTCCAATGTTAAAGCTTTATATTCAGAGCTCATGGTAAATTTTCTCCTAAACCGAATACTTTACTTTTATTTTAAATCCCAATCATCTTGACAATAATAAATATTTAATAAAACTTTACAAGTAAGCTTAGGTAAAGCTCTAATTTAAAAAAACTGAGTAGTCTGTGAAAAAAATCACTTGTAAAATACGAAAAATTGAGAAGTCATTTGGCTCAAACAAGGTTTTAAAATCAATTGATCTAGATCTGGAGGCTGGGAAAGTCGCCGTTTTAATGGGAGCAAATGGTGCTGGCAAATCTACTCTTGTAAAAATTCTATGTGGCGTTCATCAAGCAGATTCTGGATCAATCGAATTATTTGATCAAGCATTTAAGCCACAAAAACCTGTCGATGCATTTAAAGAAGGAGTAGTTACAGTTCACCAATCAATCAACGATGGTGTAGTTCCAGATCTTGATGTCGCTTCAAATTTAATGCTTGATCGTTTAACCGAGAAAGAGTTTGGGCTCTTTATCAATCAAAAAGTTCTTAAAATTAATGCAAAAGCTATTGCTGAAACAATGGGAATATCAATCAATGTAGAAACCCCAGTGTCTGAATTAGGAGTAGCTGACAGGCAGCTAATTGCAATAGCTCGTGCTATGGCTCGAAAGCCAAAAGTGCTTATTTTAGACGAACCAACATCCTCCTTATCGTCCGCTGAAGCAGACCAATTGTTTACTGTTCTTGAGAAATTAAGAAAGATGAATGTTGCAATTCTGTATATATCTCACAGAATGTCAGACATTAGACGAATTGCCGACAATATAATAACCATGCGTGATGGAAAAATCTCTGGCCAATTTAGTGAAAAGCCTCTTGATTATGAAGCAGCGGTTACCGCTATGATAGGTCATAAAATGACAGAAGTTGATGTTGAAACTGTATCCAAAGGAGAGATAATCCTCGAATTTAAAAATGTTAAATTGGAACCCGAATCGTCAAACATTAATTTGACGATAAATAAAAACGAAGTAGTTGCAATCACTGGACTCTTAGGGAGTGGTAAAAGTCAATTGGCCTCAATACTTTATGGAATTTCAAAACCTAGCCAAGGATCGATTTTTCTAAACGGTAAACGTTTAGAAAATACTAGTCCTCAAGAAGCCATAAAGGACGGTATTCATATGAGCCCAAAAGATAGAGCCTCAAATGCAATATTTCAGAGTTTCAACATAGAATCAAACCTTACGGTACCGTTTACAAAGAATTACTCATGGTTATCTTTTTTACGTTTTAAATTATTAGCTGAAGTGGCAAAAACTAAAATCAAAGATATTGGGATTGTTTGCCAATCGGAGTTCGATAACATTGAAACCTTGTCTGGTGGAAATCAACAAAAAGTTATTGTTGGAAGGTGGCTACTTCAATCTTGCAAACTACTGATACTTGATGAGCCGTTTCAGGGCGTAGACATAAAGGCAAGAAGGGATATTGGTAAATACATAAGGGAAAGCGCGGGCGAGAGGGCAACGCTCGTCTTTGTTTCTGAGCTTGATGAAGCACTAGAAATAGCAGATCGAGTTCTTGTTATGCATGAGAAAAGCTTTGTTGGAGAGCACCAAAATAAAAATATTGATTTGGAAAAAATCTTAATCGAAATTTCTGGCCAAGTATCAACCAATTCAAAAAATTGGAATGCAAATGGAATCTAAATTTAACGCAAGATATCTCGCTATTCGCTATGGTTTTTTAGCTTTGTTAGCAGGGTTATTAATATTCTTTTCTATTTTTGCAAATGGATTTGCGGGTCCACGATCAGCGGTTTTTATTTTTCAATCAGTTGCAATTACAGGAATACTTGCATTAGGTGTTACATGCACTTTAGTCGTTGATGGCTTTGATCTATCAATTGGTTCTGTCGCAACTTCATCTCTAATGCTTTCCGCTTATATGCTTGTAATCCTAGAACAAAATGCATTCGTTGCTGTTGTAGTATGCCTAATAATGGGAGCATTTGTTGGATTCTTAAATGGAATCTTAATTGTTAGAATGAAAGTTCCAGACCTCCTAGCAACTCTTGGTATGATGTTCTTGTTGATAGGACTTCAACGAGTGCCAACCGAAGGAAGGTCGATTTCAACTGGAATGCGCTTGCCATCCGGAGAAGTTGCAGAAGGAGTTTTTTCTACAAGTTTTCTGTGGATAGGGCGTCATCGGTTTGATTTTTTCCTTGAAAAGCTTATACCAGTATCAGTCTTAATATTTTTGGGTGTCGCATTCTTGGTATGGTTATTTCTGGAGTTGACTCGGCATGGTCGCCTTATGTATGCAATAGGGTCAAACGAACGGGCGGCATCTCTTGCCGGAACGAACGTGAATTTTTACAAAATTCTTGCTTATATGATTTCAGGAGTTACTGCATCAATCGGAGGAATTCTTTTGTCCGCTCGTCTTGGGCGTGGAGATATAGCTTCCGGGAACAATCTGTTGCTTGATAGCGTAGCAGCAGCACTAATTGGTTTTGCTGTGTTGGGTGCAGCCAAACCAAATGCCTTAGGCACAGCGATAGGCGCATTATTTGTTGGGGTTCTTTTACAGGGATTAACAATGATGAATGCTCCCTATTACACCCAAGATTTCGTAAAAGGCGGAGTGCTCGTAATTGCTCTTGTGTTCACCTTCGCCCTCACCGCTCGATCTCATAAATGAGATTGCAAAAGCAAAATAAGAATGGGAGAAAAAAATGAATAAAATCAAAAGAAAACTATTTACGACCCTTGGATCCATAGCAATGCTGCTAGGAAGTTTTAATCTAGCGATTGCAGGGATGCCAGCCCCATTAGATAATCCGGGAAATGTAAAAATTGCTCTTGTGCGCTATTTAAGCACAGGTGATTTTTTCCAAGCCTACCTCGGTGGAGTTGAATCGCAAGCAGCTGCATTAGGAGTCGATCTAAGAATATTTGATAGTCGTCAAGACGCGGCGCTCCAAGCCGACATGGTAGATCAAGCAATAGCTCTCGGTGTAGATGGTATAATTATTCAACATGGATTAACAGAGTCAATGAAAGATGCAGCTCAAAGGGCCGTTGACGCCGGCATTAAAGTCGTTGCATTTGACGTTAATGTTGAAAACTCTGCTATTCCTCAAGTCGAGCAGTCAGATTACATGCTAGGTAAACTTGCTCTTGAGCAAGCAATAAAGGATAATGGCACTTCATTTAAAGCCGGTTATGTTTACGTTCCCGGGATAGCGCCCCTTGATAGACGTGATGTTGCCTGGCAAGAAGTGAAAACTGCAAATCCTGGTATTGTTGAGGCTGCTGTTTTTGGAACGCTTGACAATCCAATCGCAAATACAAACGCAAATCAAGCACGTTCAGTGTTGCAAGCGAACCCCGATATAACCGTCATGTTTGCTCCTTATGATGAATTTGCGAAAGGAGTCAAAATTGCTGTTGATGAGGCTGGCATGACCGATCAAATCGATATTTATTCAGCCGATGTATCAACTGCAGATATTTCCGCAATGCGAGAGCCAAATTCAGCTTGGGCCGCTACAGTTGCTACAAATCCAGCTGTTGTTGGAGAAGTATGTGTAAGATCGTTGGCAATTATGTTAACGGGCGGAAACCCAGGAAGTAGTGTAATTGTTCCCCCAACGTTGATAACGCAAGCATTCCTGAATTCAGAAGATATTAAAAATATGGGAGATCTTGGGTCCAAGATGCCCCAGTTTCAACACGCAGATGTGGCTATGGCAGACTGGATGCCATTGCCATCAAGATAATACCATCTGGCGGGCTGGAGACACCTTTAGCCCGCCAAACAGACGAACAAAATCAACTTATCCTACTTTGCAACTTAACTTTGTATGATAGTTCCTGAGCCACGACTTGACGCAATACACGCATCCACAACGGACATTGTGATAAATGAATTCTCGATAGAATGAGGTAATAACTGATCTTCACCTGAAGCGAACCTTTGCAAACTAGACATACTATGTAAAAAAGCATCTGGAAACCACGTTCCCATATTTTTTACTTTAGTCCAAGTAATATTATCCGACGTAATTTCTATCTCTTCAGGCTCACCAGTCGGATAATCAAGTAATAAGCCCAGTTTCACATATGCTGCACCCTTTAGGCCCTCCACACGAGCATATGCATGAGCATGCTTTGCTCCCTGACGACCAGTATCATGAGTGTGATTAAGTGAAAGACAACAACGCACATTATTATAATCCATAATAATACTCGAACGAGAATCCTTCATTTTAGGAAGTAGAGGATGTCCGACTGATTTACAAAAAACGCCTTTAGGTTTTCCTAAAATAGAAATTATCCAGTCCAAATAATGAATAGAATGAAGAGGAACTTCGACATGATCTAAATTCTCCATAAATGGCCATAA
>JAQWUC010000067.1 GCA_029242355.1 Paracoccaceae bacterium
TACCCGACGGTGCAGACAGAAGTTTTGCAATTAAAAATATAAGCTTGGCTTTAAGAGCAGGGGAAACCGTTTGTGTTGTTGGAGAGAGTGGTTCGGGAAAGTCTTTAACAGCAAAGGCTATTATGGGCCTTCTCCCTGCTCCTCATGTGCGTGTGGCTAATGGTGAGATTTTGTTTGATGGGGAGGACTTAGTTAAAGTTGATTATGAGCGCTTGAGGCAGTTAAGGGGAAGCGAAATTTCAATGATTTTTCAGGAACCTATGACAGCACTCAATCCTGTTATGACAATTGGCAACCAAATTGACGAAATTTTTCGGTTTCATGCTTCTATGTCGTCAAATGAAAGGAGAAAAAAAGCTATAGATCTTTTAAAAGACGTCAATCTTCCAGATCCAACTCAAATTGTGAATGCATACGCGCATGAACTTTCCGGAGGGCAACGTCAAAGAGCAATGATAGCAATGGCCTTGGCTCTTAACCCAAAAATTCTCATAGCAGATGAACCAACGACAGCACTTGATGTTACTACGCAAGCCCAAATTTTAAAGCTCATTAAAGAAATGCAATCGCTTCATAATACGGGGGTTTTATTCATCACTCATGATTTTGGTGTCGTTGCTGACATTGCTGATCGTGTCGCTGTAATGCAAGAGGGTGAGATAGTTGAGTCTGGAACAGTTGAAAAAGTGCTCAATAAACCCACTCATGATTATACTAAGGCTCTAATTAAGGCTGTTCCTAGTTTAACGCCGCGGCCACCAAGAAAAAAATCTGATGACAGTGTTATCGAAGTAAAAAATATAATTAAAACATTTGGCGCCGGTAATAGCTTTTTTGGTTTTGGTAAACCAACCAGAGTTGTGAAAGCAGTACGAGGTGTTTCTGTAGATTTATTCCAAGGTGAAACATTAGGAATTGTTGGTGAAAGTGGTTCAGGTAAGTCCACCTTGGCAAGGTGTATTATTAGGTTAATGGACTTCGATAGCGGGGATATTCTTCTTCACGGAAAGAATATTTCGACTTTAGGGCGAGCAGAAATGCGCCCCCTAAGAACAAAAATTCAGATGGTGTTTCAAGATCCCTTTGCCTCATTAAATCCCAGAATAAAAGTAGGGAATATTATTGCTCAGGGACCGATAGTGCAGGGTCAATCAAAGGAATTAGCTGAGGCGGGTGCAAGAGAGCTATTATCAACTGTTGGTCTAGACAGTAAAGCTTTTGATAGATATCCACATGAGTTTTCAGGAGGTCAAAGACAAAGAATTGGTATTGCTCGGGCTTTGGCATTAAATCCTGAAGTACTTGTAGCTGATGAGCCTGTATCGGCATTAGATGTGTCAATTCAAGCGCAAATTCTTAAACTATTAGATGATATTCGTATTAAGATGAATCTATCTATGATTTTCATAACACACGATCTTAGAGTGGCTGCCCAAGTATGTGACAGGCTTGTGGTAATGAGGTACGGTGAAGTCGTAGAGGTTGGAACAACACGAGAAATGTTCGAAAACCCAAAACATGATTATACGCAAGAGCTACTCGCAGCGGTGCCTGGAAAAAGTTGGAAGAAAGAAAAGGCTAATGGAAAGCTTAACAAAAACTAATTTTCATAGTTTATTCGATTTATCACACTCTTTTAAAAAAGGTGATGTCAAGCCAAGTGAAATAGTTGAACTTTGTTTGGGTAATATCGAAAAATTGGATTCTTCGTTAGGAGCATTTCAGAGTATATATAGTAAGTCCGCTCGATTGGCAGCAAAAGCAAGCGATTTAGCTTTTTCCTCCGGACATCGTTTAGGCCCGTTTCACGGAATACCCTTTGCCTTGAAGGATATTTGTGAGCTAAAGGGAAAAATTACTACTGGAGGTTCTGCGTTATACAAAAATCGAAAATCAAAAGAAACGGCAATAATTGCATCCAGATTATTAGCTGCTGGAGGTATACTTTTAGGCAAAACTAAAACTGTTGAGTTCGCTTTTGGTGGTTGGGGAACAAATCAAAAAATGGGTACTCCAAAAAATCCTTGGGATACGCGCAAAAAACGAATTTGTGGAGGTTCTTCCGCAGGTTCAGCAGCCGCTGTAGCATCCAATATGGCCATTTGTGCTGTAGGGACTGATACCGGAGGCTCCGTTCGGCTTCCTGCTGCTTTTTGTGGGTTAACTGGTCTAAAAGTTACTAAAAACTTAATACCAACTGACGGCATTATTCCGCTTTCACATACGCTTGATACCCCTGGTCCTATGGCACGATCTTTATTAGATATGATTATTATGTTTGAGGTCTTACGAGGGACAGAGGGTTGGCAGATAGATAGAGATATTTTTAGTAATGAAGGAATTTTTAAAAATTTAATAAAGGGAGTTAATGGTGTTAGACTTGGTGTGATAAATGAATCTGATCGACAAATGTGCTCTACAGAGGTTTTACGACATTATGACGAAATAATTTTGAATTTAGAAAAACAAGGAGCCATTATTCATTGTTATGATCCTCCAATTTCTTACCTCGAAATTTCCAAAAAGATGAGCAGTTTAATCGCAACAGAGGCTTATCATCATCACGGCCATTTATATGAAGATCATAAAAATCCAATGGATGAAGACGTCCGTGAACGCGTTCTCAGTGCAAGAGATTTCAGTGCTTGCGATTATATGAACTTATTAGATGAGCGCAAACAGGCTGAACGTCTCTTCCTAAATTCTATGCTAAAATTTGACGCTTTACTCACTCCAACTACAGCGATAGAAGCTCCATTAGTTGAGGATGTGGATCAATCTTTTTCACCGGGACATTTCACTCGGCCTTTTAATTATTCAGGTATGTGCGCTTTATCTCTTCCTATGGGCTTAAGTGAAAATGGGCTTCCTTTGAGTTTTCAAATTGCTTCCCGTCCTTGTTACGAAGAAATGGTCATACAGATTGGTGCATCGGTTGAAAAACTTTCTACAACAATATTTTAATTTAAGTTAGCCAAAGGCTTACCCCAATTTTAGCTGTTTTGATAAGACATTAAACAGTAATGTAGAGATGTTGTTATTGTACTCGTTCCACGGCAAACTTCCACAAAAAGTGATGGATCCAACCGAAAAAACGCTTCCCCCACCTTCGACTTCGAAATAAATCATATCTGCTCTTCTAATATCGTCCTCTGGCTCACCTGAAACATTTGTGAGGTGAGTTAATTGTTCTTCTGGAACAAGCATAAATTCTTTTTTTAAATCATAAGATTGGGCAAGTATTTTTATGTTGTGTCCTTGATCAAGAAAGGTATCAACTCTATCAAGTTCAAAACCAGCCGCTCCATTACCACTATATCCAAAATCGCCAAGAACGTTTTCGTCAATTCTATGAAAAATCCATTCTAGTTCCTTATCAAAATTCGTTCTTTTAAATGGCATCCCGATAAACGTTCCTTGTGCCGTGAAACCAACTCCAACCAGTTGTTGTGGAGGTCTACCGTTTCTTCTCCATAACCCCCCATACTTTCCATCAAAAGAATTATAATACTCACCCGGTTCTGATGCCCAAGCTCTTATTCCATCTTCTGCTCGGCGGATTTCTAAAATATTCGTATTTCCCTCTTGTCGTGCTATCTTCCAATAAAAACCGTTACCTCCTAAATAATTGAGAGCGCCACCTGAGTCTCGATATTGCATAAGGGCATCTAGTGTATTCGTAGTATGATATTCCGGGTGTGTTCCAGTTGTTACAGACGAATATCCTGCAATTGCGTTATAACCTTCGTTATGAAGCTCATTATCTGTTATAATATCATAAGTTATGTTTTTTGCATGAAGCCAGGAAATAAGATGACTATCAGCTTGAAAGTGTCGCAAGCCTGAACAATTGGTATCACCAAAGGTAAAATAACCAGGTCTTAAATTGAACAAAGGCCTATTTGTCGAGGCATAACAAATGCCTGAGCCATCAGAGTGATAGTTATATGTTGATAACCCATAATCCTTAAATTCGGCAGGATTGTAGGGATATGCTGACCAGTTTTTGATCCTAGATTTCCACGAAGGGTCGTAATCTGGCCGCGCATGGTTTCCATAAATTGAATAAGTAAAAGTGGAGACTAATACGCATAGGTTTGATGTTCTTTTGTTCTTTGGAGGACAAACGAAAAAAGGAATTGCATCCTCGTTTTTATCACACCTTATTCGCATTACGTATATTCCAGATTCCATCTCTGCAGGTATTTTAAAAGTAAAATCCGTATCCCATCCAAAATCATAAATATCATCTTCATGAAAATGAATTGCTGCGTAATGTTCAGGTTTATGATTCCAATTCATTTCGCTACCGTCCCATTTAGAGCTTGTGACAGCTCGCGTCGGGTAGTTTATTAACTCTAGATCTGGGGCCTCGGGATCTCGTACTTTAGTACTAGAAATTCCTTGTGATAAATCCCACGTTGCTTTTATTTTAGAGTCAACCGATATGGTTGGGGATTCTATTTTTCCATTGAAAAAATTTGTTAAACGGTTTTCTTGAACTCTTGCTGCGATAATCAGTTCATCTTCCAATTCTATCTGGATGTCAGGTGTTATTTGAATTTTTTCTTGATGTTTTTGTTTAGTGTGATGTAAATCTATAAGCGAAACAGAAATTGTTCCGTCTAACGATACTTCCCCTTCGATCTCATACCACGTTCTCTCAGTAATAGTGACATCTAGAATTAATTTTGAATTATTCCAACAGAAGAAGGCTTGCCCTTTTTTATTAATGCCAAGAGAGATATCACCCATTGACAGAAGGCATTGTTCCCCTTTGAGAAGTAGAGTTGGAAAAAAGATACATGAAAACTTAAAGTTTTTTTTTGGATGAAAAATCAACTTTTGATTTGTTTGAGCGTACGAGCCGGGAAAAAACTTTTGTTCCCTAGATTTTCGTGAAATTGGGTTAAAATAATTGTTGCACTCAATTTCTTTTAATCCACCAAGAGCTGGATTTGGATCTGCATTAATTGATCGAAAAAGATGGGCAGTGTAATCCGTTTTTGATTTACTAGAAATCTTAAAATCGATTTTTTGCCCTGGGCGACAAGATATTGTATTTGTATAGCCTAGTAAAGGTGCTGTTTTCATTGGGTGCTCCCTCCGCTGAATTATTGATCCTAGTATTTCTTATGGTCGATATGTTAGCTTTAATGTTGTTGGTATGTTTTTATAAGCAAATTTTTAGTGTTTTTAGGTTGGTATTTTTGGAACAATATTTTTTATTTTTATTGCCGTCTTCGGATCCCTTTATTGTTATGTTCGTAATTATCACCTTTTTTATTGCGGGTATAGTAAAAGGGTTTTTGGGACTTGGATTACCTGCTGCCGTAATGGCACTATTGACCTTAGTTATGGAACCAGCCGAAGCTATTTCGATAATTTTTTTACCACTTCTTTTTACGAATTTAGCTCAATTTTCTCGTTCTTCAAACCGAATATCAAATGTTATAAAATTCCGCTATTTTGCGTTAGCGCTTATGGCAAGTATCTTAATTACATCTACTTTTATAACAGCTTATCCTAAATCACTTCTTACGATCTCAATTGGTGTTGCGATGATAATATTTTCTATTCAATCGTTATTTGGTTTTAAAATTCCAGTAAAAGATAATCCTTTGTGGCACATTACCTTTGGTATTTTCTCAGGGTTGCTTGGTGGAATAAGTGCGATTTGGTCTCCACCTATAGCCATGTACTTAATGGCGAGGAATTATCAAAAGGACGAATTTATTGGTATTTCAGGGTTTCTCTTTTTGTCGGGGTGTCTTCCACTTGGTTTGGGGTTGTATTTTGCCGGTGTGCTGACATGGGATACGGCCCTAGCATCTTGTTGTGGCTTGGTTTTTGTTTTGGTTGGTTTTAGAGTAGGTGAATTGATGAGGACTAGGGTCCCTCAAGAAAAGTTTAAAAAAATCCTTCTAACAGCATTTTTTGTTATGGGACTCAGGTTAATTCTAATAACATTAAATTTTTAAGACTTTTGAATTTATCGCGGTCTATTCCCGCTCTTCATCTCGTTCTCTTATTTTTTCTAATGCGAGAATAGCGCCGATTATGGCTACACAGATAATGCCAACTAAAACGTACATTGCTACAAGCGAACCCATTACATCTCTCCGTTTTCTATAAGTCTTGTAGTTTTCTGTTTCGTATGTCAAAGGATTTTATTCTTTAAAGATTAGTTTCTTATTTATTTTGATTTTTATTTAAGCTAATTAATCCTATGTATTCGAAAAGAATCCTTATAAATAAACCCGTTGATATGCATCTCCATTTGAGAGACGGCCCAATTCTGGATTATGTGGTTCCGTACACGAGCGCTAATTTTGGTAGGGCGGTCATAATGCCTAATTTAGTGAGCCCGGTGACAACTTGCTCTGATGCACGACTTTATAGAGATCAGATTTTAAAATCGATTCCTAAGAACCATGATTTTCAACCGCTTATGACTCTGTTTCTTACTGAGTCAACTGATAAAAAGGAGTTGATCCAAGGGGTTAGAGAAGGACTACTTGCAGCTATCAAGCTTTACCCTGCTGGTGCCACTACAAATTCTGACTCAGGCGTGACTGATATTGAAAAGGTTTTTCCAATTCTTGAAACGATGATTGATTTGGGTTTACCACTACTTATTCATGGTGAGGTTGTTGATACAGCGGTTGATATTTTTGATCGAGAAAAGGTTTTTATTGATCGTATTCTTAGTCCTTTAAGACAAAAGTATCCCGAATTAAAGATTGTGTTTGAACACATCACAACATTAGACGGCGTCAATTTTGTTCTTGAAGCTACCTCAAATTTATCTGCCACGATAACTCCTCATCATCTCGTGTTAAATCGAACTGATATATTCA